>JANNSW010000167.1:0-4439 GCA_031403055.1 Hyphomicrobiaceae bacterium
CTCCTGCTCGGCCTGGGCGATCTTGGCGCGGGCAATCGCCTGCTCGCGGATGCGGATCAGCAACTCCTTGCGGGCATTGGCGAACTTGGCCGTATCGACCGGCTTGCCCTCGTAGGTGGCGGTGAACCCGTTGAGGGGCACCTGGAAGCCGACCTGCTTGCCGACCGCGTTGATAGTCGCGACCGTGATGGTCTTGCCTTCGTTGAACTTCTTCAGCAGCTCGGGCGAGGCATCGACTTCTGCTGTACAGCCATGGGGCAGGCAGAAACTGTATTTGAGTCCGAACCCTTCCTTGGCGTCATCGATGCGCGCGAATAAGCCCGGCGGCAGCGCCATGCCGAGCGGCACGGTGACGAGGAAGCGCGGCTTCTCGATGCCTTCGATCACCCGCACGGCTGCCGACACGATGATCGTGCCATTGCTCGGATCGAGGCGCTCATGGTGGGTAATGCAAATTTCCTTGGGAGCCTCGCCCTTCTTGAGCGGAGCCTTTTCGCAGAGCTTCACCCACGAGCTGACGTTTTTCTTTTCGTCCTTCTTGGCCTCTTCCGCACTGGCGGCACCGAGCCCGGCAAGGATGGTGCCGGCTGCGACCGCCGCCAGCCAGACGCGCGCCGTGCGTCCAAAAACCCTCGAATTGCGAACAGCCGCTGTCATATCTTCCAAACCTTTCATCCCCGGCCGAGCTGGCCATATCCCGTCTCTCGTCTCATGCGGTCGAGCCTGCGGACGGCTGACCTGCCAATTGAGGCATTCGCGTGGCGCAGCCGGCCCGCTGCCAAGCCATCCACCGACAAAGCATGGGCGCCCTTGTCGCGCCTGCAACGGCCGGGCGTTCGCTCCCGCGGTCATCGATGTGCTAGATGATCAATGCCGGAACGGTGCGCCGCCTTCCTACCGCTTCAACCACTGTCTATAGCGGGCCTATGCAACAATATACATTCGCTTTCGTCGCACTGCTGACAGCCCTCTGCGGCAGCTTGCAATGCCCGGCTGGAGCCGAGCCGGCGCACGGCATTGCCATGCACGGCACGCTCGCCTACGCGCCTGGCTTCACTCATTTCGCCTATGCAAACCCGGACGCCCCCAAAGGCGGCGAGCTGCGCCTCTCGGCCTATGGAACCTTCGACAGCCTCAATCCCCTGATCGTCAACGGCGTATCCGCCGCCGGCATTCGCGGCTATGTCTACGAGAGCCTGATGGAGCGCTCCCAGGACGAGCCGTTCTCGCTCTACGGCCTCCTCGCCGAGACGATCGACGTGCCCGAGGATCGCAGCGCCGTGACGTTCGTGTTGCGGCCTGAGGCCCGCTTTTCCGACGGCATGCCCGTCACCATCGAGGATGTCGCCTTCTCGCTCGAGCTGCTGCGCGAGCATGGCCGGCCCAACACCCAGACCTACTACAAAAAAGTAGTACGGACCGAGGCCGTCGGCGAGCGGGCGATCCGGTTCGTGTTCCAGGGCAGCGATCGCGAGATGCCGCTGATCATCGGCCTGATGCCGATCCTGCCCAAGCACGCGGTCGATCCGGCGACCTTCGAGCAGACGACGTTGGTGGCCCCGATCGGCTCGGGCCCCTATGTCGTTGCCGCGGTCGAGGCCGGCCGCACCATCGGATACCGACGCAATCCCGGCTACTGGGGCCGCGATCTCGCCGTCATGCGCGGCCGCGCCAATTTCGACCGCATCCGTTTCGAGTACGGCCGCGACACCGGCGCGCTGTTCGAGGCATTCAAGTCCGGTGCCGTTCACCTGGCCGATGAGGGCGATCCCTCGCGCTGGACCACCGCCTACGATTTTCCGGCGATCGCCTCCGGCAAGGTGGTCAAGGCGGAGCTCCCGCTCGGGCTGCCGGCCGGCATGTCGGGCCTCGTCCTCAATCTTCGCCGCCCCTTCTTCGCCGACCGGCGCGTGCGCCAGGCGCTGATGCACCTGTTCGACTTCGAAAGCCTCAACCGCACCCTCTATCACGGCCTCTACGCACGCACGGCGAGCTATTTCGAGCGCTCCGAGCTGTCGGCGGCCGGGCGGCCAGCCGACGCGACCGAGCAGGCCCTGCTCGCCCCGTTCGGGCAGGAGGTGAAGCCAGAGGTGATGGCGGGCAGCTATCGCTTGCCGGTCGGCGACGGCACCGGCGCCAACCGCACCAATCTGCGCAAGGCGATCGAGCTGCTGAAGGCCGCCGGCTATGTCTACAAGGACCGACATCTGGTCAACGCGGCGACCGGCCAACCGGTCTCGATCGAGGCGCTGACCGTCTCGCGCGACCAGGAGCGGCTGCTGCTCGGCTTTGCGGCGAGCCTCGAGCGGGCCGGCATCACCCTCACCATCCGCCAGCTCGATCGCGTGCTCTATCAGACCCGCCTCAACGATTTCGACTTCGACCTGATCCAGTACAGCTGGCCGGCCTCGCTCTCGCCCGGCAATGAGCAATTGTTCCGCTGGAGCTCGGCGCAGGCCGATCGCAAGGGCTCGTTCAACTATCCGGGCCTGCGGAGCCCGGCGGCGGACGCCATGATCGAAGCCATGCTGCGCGCAGCCGATCGCGGGACCTTCGTCGCGGCCGTCCGCGCGCTCGACCGGGTTCTGATGTCGGCCGACCTGGTGATCCCGCTGTTCCACCTGAAGACCCAGTGGGTCGCGTACTGGCGCCACCTGCGGCACCCCGAGCAGGCCGCGCTGTCGGGCTATCAGCTCGATACCTGGTGGGTCGATCCGGCGATCCCGCCGCCATGATGATGACGGCCGCGGGCTTCCCGGGCGTCAGAACGCATACCCGAACTGCGCGATCTCGCGGGCGTACCACTCCCCGATCATCGCCCGGCTAGCATCGTCGTAAGAGCTCCGGTAGTCCTCGGTCTTGACCTTGGCGACGTTGGTCATCGGGAGTTGGACCTTGCTGGTCAGCCCGATCATGGCCAGCACCTTGGAGAAATCCGCTTCCAGGCTCTCGTAGCGCCCGATGAAATCGAGGCAGATCCGGTCCTCGATCGTATAGAGCTCCCAGTTCTCCACGTAGGCCCGCTTGCGGTCGCGATTGAAGGCCTCGAACGAGGGCGGCGTCGCCTTGCTCTTGGTCTTGTAGCGATACCAGGACAGCTGCCGGTCCCAAGGATTGCGCTCGAAAGAGAACTTGGTGTAGCTGTTCCAGACCTCCTCGCCGCAATAGGCGCGGATGCGTGAGGCGGGCATGTGCTCGTAGTAGCCGACGCTCGGATGATAGTGCCGCTCGGGGCGCCCCGTGAGGCGCTTCCAGAGGGCGCGCCTGGGCTTCTCGGGGTGCTCGATCCGATAGTTCCGCGCCGGCTGCTGGCGCACACCGCGGAGCTGCTCGCTCGCCTCCGTGATGACATCATCCGCCCCGCAAATCCCCGACAGCGCCGCCTCGACCGAGGTCGAGGCCGTCTTGTAGGTCTTGATGTAGATGAAGCGGTGGGCGTGGGAGAGGATCATGGGGGGAGGGGTAGCATGGCGGGGGCGCGGAGGGGAGGGGTTGGCGCGCGAGCGCGGCGAAACGCAAATGGCTCCCCAGCGTGCGCCGCGCAGCCGTTGCAGACCCCGGATGCGATCGTTCGCAGAGCAGGAGCCGCCCGGAGGTCAGACGTGCGGATCGACCTACTGCTCGAGCGGTCGCTCAGGGCGAAGATCGCCCCGCCCGCGCCGAGGATCGGCGCACTGCATGGCACCGTGCGCGCCAAGGTCGCGATCGTGGGCGGCGGCTTCACCGGATGCGGCATCGGGCCGGGCGCCTTCTGGGGCCGCGTGCTCGCGGAGTGGGCCACGGGCAAGCCCGCGAGCGAGCTGCCGGCGCCTGTCAGGCCCCTGCCCGTCATCCGCAACCGGTGGATCAAGCGGCACACCTACGCGAACGCCTTCCGCGCCTATCGGCTGGCGCGGGGATGGAGGTGAGGGTGGAACGTGGCTCCGCCGACGGGTAAGGAGGAGAGTTGGGGAGGCTGCTGAGGGGCAAGACTCACCGTCGTCGTCTGACTCGGCGAGACCTTGCCCGACGGCAACTTCCTGGATACGATAACGGAAAGTCACACGAGCGCCGGCAACCAACGCGATTGACCCTGAGCCGTCATTTTGCCGGTGCACAATACCGGTGCTGCGTGATTTACTCGAAGCAGAACGCTTCACCATGTGTGCTGCAAAAAAGCGCGGTGTCAGGCCGACTTCACGAGATCCGCAGCTTTCTCGCCGATCATGATGCAGGGGGCGTTGGTGTTGCCGCTGACGATCGTGGGCATGATCGACGCATCTGCTACACGCAAGCCCGTCAATCCCCGGACACACAAACGGTCGTCGACGACCGCCATCTTGTCATGCCCCATCTTGCAGGTGCCCACCGGATGCCAGACGGTGTTCGACGAGCGGCGGATGTAGCGCTCGAGCGCGGCATCCGATGTGTCATCAGGTGACGGGTAGCCTTGTCGTGCA
>JANNSW010000168.1:0-3968 GCA_031403055.1 Hyphomicrobiaceae bacterium
AACCATGCGGACCGAGGCGGTCGTCGTCTCCCACGGCGGCGTCAGCCGTTGCCTGCGCGGCCTCGTGCTGAGCCTCGATCCGGGCGAGATCCCCCATCTCGACGTGCCTCAGGATCGCATCATGGTCGTTGGTGACCGCCGGATCGACTGGATCTGACGCGGCCAACTCGACAGACGCTTACAGATGATTGCCACCCGCCCGCTCTATTGCTACTGTGCAGGGAATAGTTCTTGTTCCGGATCGGTGAAGCGTGAGTTGCGAGCCGCCTTCGGACGCAGTGGTCGAGAGGGCGGCGAGGATGGCCAATCTGTATCGCACCGGCACCGCAGGCGCCGACACCCTGATCGGGGGCGCAGGCAACGATACCCTCGAGGGCGGGCTGGGCTCGGACGTCCTGAACGGCTCGGCGGGCAGCGATACCGCCAGCTACGCCAATGCAGCCGTCGGTGTCACGCTCGACCGCCAAACGCCCGCCAATAGCCTCGGGGAAGCCGCGGGCGACACTTTCATCGCCATCGAGAGCTTCCTCCTCACCGCCCACGACGACGCGTTTTTCGGCATCGACGCAGCCGAGCGAATCGACGGCGGCGCCGGGAATGACCGGCTTACGGGCGGTGCAGGCAACGATGTCTTGCTCGGCGGCATCGGGGCCGACACGCTCGATGGCGGTCTTGGCAATGACGCTCTGACCGGTGGCGTCGGCGACGACGTCTACGTTTTCGACGCCAAGACCGACAAAGCGGTCGAGGCCGCAGGCCAAGGCTTCGACGAGATCCGCAGCGCTGCGATCGCGCTGAGCCTTGTGGCGATGCCAAACATCGAGGCGATCGCCCTGCTCGGCACGCTCGATCTGGCGGCGACCGGCAACGCAGGCGCCAATCGCCTTGCCGGCAATGCAGGCCGCAATCTGATCGCGGGCCTTGCCGGCACCGATACGCTGACCGGGGGTAGCGGCGACGACACGCTGGTAGGTGGCGCGGGGGCGGATTTGCTAGACGGCGGTGACGGCGCTGCTGATGTCGCCTCCTACCGCGACGCGAAGCTAGCCGTCACCATCGACCTCGCCTCGCTTGCGCACACGGGCGATGCGCTCGGCGATGTCTTCGCGGGGATCGAGGTGTTCGAATTGTCCAACAAGGCCGACCGGTTCTTCGGCTCGGCCGACGGCAATGCCGCGATCGGGGGCGCGGGTAACGACACGCTTCAAGGCAATGGCGGGGGCGACACACTCGAAGGCGGAGCCGGCGCCGATCTGCTCGACGGTGGCGATGGCGAGGACATCGCGTCCTATCGCTCCGCGGCACTGGCCGTGACGCTCAATCGGGCAACGCCGGCGCTGAGCAAGGGCGATGCCGCAGGCGACCGCTTCGTCTCGATCGAAGCCTTCGAGCTCAGCACCAGGAACGATCTCCTGATTGGCTCGACTGGCGACGACAGAGCCGACGGCGGCGCCGGCAACGACACGCTGATTGGCGGCATTGGCGCGGATACGCTCCAAGGCGGATTGGGCGGGGATGTCCTCATAGGCGGAGCCGGTACCGACCTTCTCGACGGCGGGGAAGGCTTCGATATCGCTAGCTATGCGACCGCCTCGCCCGGCCTGCGGCTCGACCTCGCCGATTCGCTGGCGAGCACCGGCGATGCCAATGGCGACACATTCATCGCGATCGAGCGCTTTCTCCTCACCTCCGGCAACGACACCTTGGCGGGCTCGTCGGCCGGCAACGATGTCGGCGGCGGCGCCGGCAATGACAGCCTCTTAGGCGGCGCGGGCGAGGACACGCTCGACGGCGGCGCAGGCGCCGATACGCTCGAAGGCGGCTCGGACACCGACTGGGCAAGCTATGGCTCGGCGGCAAAGGGCGTGACGGTCGATCTCGCCAACCCGCTGGCCTCGACAGGGGAAGCAGCGGGCGACGTCTATCTGACGATCGAAGGTTTCCTGCTCTCGCCCTTTGCCGACGTCTTCCGGGCCAATGCGCTGATCCGCACCGTCGATGGCGGCGGCGGCAATGACAAGCTGCTCGGTGCCGATGCCATGGATAGGTTTTCGGGCGGCGCCGGCAATGACAGTCTGAGCGGCGCCGGCGACTCCGACGTGCTTGCGGGCGACGCCGGCAACGACACGCTCGTCGGCGGCGACGGCTTCGATCTGCTCGAGGGCGGAGTGGGCAATGATCGTCTCGACGGCGGCGCCGACAACGACTGGCTCGACGGCGGCCAGGGTGCCGATGCACTGATCGGTGGCCTCGGCGAGGACACCGCCAGCTATGCGAGCGCGACGGCGGCCGTGCGGGTCGACCTCCTCGACGCCAAGCAGCGACTTGGGGACGCCAAGGGCGACACCTACTCCGGCATCGAGCGCTATCTGCTGACCGACCATGGCGACACTTTCCTCGGCTCGAACGGCGCCGAGACCGTCGATGGCGGCCTCGGCGACGATACGCTCACCGGGCGGCTCGGCGACGATATGTTCAGCTCCGCGGCTGGCACCGGCACCGACGTGGTCGCCGACTTCGGCGATGCGCCCGGCAATGAGGATCGCATCGACCTGACCTCATTCGGCTTCGGCGACTTCTCTGGCCTCGTGGCTTCCGGGGCCATGACGGCGACGGCACGCGGCGTCGAGATCGACCTCGGCGGTGGCAATCGCATCGTGCTGCAGGCCATGGCGCTTGCAAGCCTCGACGACGGCGACTTCTTCTTCGGGTGAAACTCACGCGTTGACAGTCGGCGCGGGACCCCTACCCTCACGGGGAATCGTGAATCAGTGCCCTCGTCCAGCCGGAAACGGGAGTGGAAGCCATCACACCGAAGCGATCCGAGCCGCGAGGCTTCGCCGCCACCGACACCTGGGTCTTCGACCTCGACAACACGCTCTACCCATCCGAGTGCAATCTGTTCGCCCAGGTCGATCGCCGGATGGGTGAGTTCATCATGGCGCTCTTGAAGGTCGATGCTGTCGAGGCCAAGCGCCTGCAGAAGAGCTACTATTACGAGCACGGTACCACCCTCGCCGGCCTGATGAAGCTGCACGCCATCGCGCCCGAGCGCTTCCTCGACTACGTCCACGACATCGACTATTCGCCCGTCACGGCCGCGCCCGAGCTCGCGACCGCGATCGCGGCCTTGCCCGGCCGCAAGCTGATTTTCACCAACGGCTCGCGCCGTCATGCCGAGAGCGTGGCCAGCCGGCTCGGCATCCTCGCGCTGTTCGACGAGATTTTCGACATTGCCGACGCCGATTACATCCCAAAGCCCCGGATCGAAGCCTATCAGCGCTTCCTTTCGGCCCACGGCATCGCGGCGACCCGCTCGGCCATGTTCGAGGACTTGCCCCACAATCTGGAAGCCCCCCACGCGCTCGGCATGACGACCGTGCTCGTCCACTCGACCTACGTCGATCACCCGATCTATCACGAGATCCGGGAATGGCCCGAGCCCCCCGCCCACATCCACCACATGACCAAGGACCTGGCGGGGTTTTTGGTGGGGTTGGGGCCGCGGGGGTGACGAGCAGGTCGGGTCGAGGCACGGGACCCGACATTGCCGCACTCCGAGCCGCCGCTCGAGGCGAGCCGGCTCACCCCTCCCGGCCGGTCGCGAATTCGGATTGCCAGAGATAGCTATAGCGGAGTCGCAAGCTCCCATACCAAAGCCGTCCTGCCCGCGTCACGGCGAAGGCGTGCTCCGCACGGAAGGCGGGCATCCAGCCAGTTCTCCACGCGACGTCAGCTGCTTGTCCGGATTCCCGCTTGCGCGGGAACGACGTGGGAGGATGGGTGTTGTCACTCGCTCACTGGAGATGGTGGGTGCTAGTGTCCCGACGCATTCATTTGGTACCCGTCTTCCCGGACGCCGCCGTCGTGTCGGAGGCACGCCTCCGGCATGACGGCGGCGATCCGGGATCCAGGGGCCAATGGCAAGGCCGTTCCGCGGAACTCCTGGACCCCGGCTCGACCTTTGG
>JANNSW010000169.1:0-4777 GCA_031403055.1 Hyphomicrobiaceae bacterium
CGAGCCGATCCTCGCCGGCGGGCATTCGCGCCAGGGTCACGAGGAGCAGCTCGCGGCGGCGGAGGTCGCGTTGCGGCGCGTGCTCGGCGATTGGAGCGAAGTGGAGCTGCAACGCTTCCTCGAGCGCCAGCACAGCTCCTACCTGTTGCGGACCGATCCAGCGCGCCAGGCCGAGCACGCCCGCCTGATCGCGCGCACCGAGCAGCGGGCCCGGACCTTCGGCTTCGAGGTGAGGACGGACGCCTTCACGGCGGTGACCGAGCTCAGCGTGCTGGCGCCGAGCGTGAAGGGGTTGCTCGCGCTGTTCGCCGGCGCCTGTGCCGCGGCCGGGGCCAATATCGTCGGCGCCCATATCTCGACGACGAAAGATGGCTTCGCGCTCGATACTTTCCTGTTGCAGCGGGAGTTCGACGAGGATGACGAGCGCCGCCGCGCGACCCGGATCGGCGAGACGATCGGCCGCCTGATCGATGGCTCGGTGACGCTCGAAAAGCTGTTGTCGCGACGCGCGCGTCCGCGTGGTGGGGCCGCGCTGTTCAAGCTCGAGGCCGAGGTGGTGCTCAACAACGGGCTTTCGGATGCGCTCACGGTGATCGAGGTCGCGGGCCTCGACCGGCCGGGGCTGCTTTACGAGCTGACGAGCGCGCTATCGGAGCTGGGGCTCGACATCGTCTCGGCCCACATCACAACCTATGGCGAGAAGGCGGTCGACGTTTTCTACGTGACCGATGTGGAAGGCCGGAAGCTCGACGACGTGGGCACGCAAGCGGCGGTCAGGGTCCGGCTCGAGCAGGTGTTGCGGGTGGGGTGAGATCACGAGGAGCGCAATTGCCGCCGCTCGTTCCAGCTCATCAGCGATTGGGCGACGAGCAGCAGCGCCAGCGAGCCGAGCAGGACGACCGTGCCGATCGCGTTGATCTCGGGCGTCACACCGCGCCGGATCGAGGCGAACACGTAGATCGGCAGCGTCGTGTCGGGGCCGGCGACGAAGAAGGCGATGATGAAGTCCTCGAACGAGAA
This sequence comes from Hyphomicrobiaceae bacterium, assembly GCA_031403055.1. Lineage (GTDB taxonomy): Bacteria > Pseudomonadota > Alphaproteobacteria > Rhizobiales > Hyphomicrobiaceae > JANNSW01. The sequence continues at coordinate 1,021 of JANNSW010000169.1, forward strand.
GGTGAAGGCGAGGAGGAAACCGGCGAGGATCGAGGGCGCCAGCAATGGCAGCACGACCTGGCGGAAGGTGCCGAGCGGCGTCGCATAGAGGTCGTCGGAGGCGTCGATCAGGCTGCGATCCATGCCGGTCAGGCGCGCGCGCACGATCAGGATGACGACGGCGATGTTGAAGAGGACATGGGCGGCGATCACGGTCCAGCGGCCCATCTGCACCTTCAGGCCGAGGAGGCTTTCCAGCACGGGATTGAGGACGCCGAACAGCGTCACGAAGGCGATCAGCGTCGAGATGCCGATGACGACGCCCGGCACCATGATGGCGACGTAGATGAGCGCATCGAACACCCGAGCGGTGATGCCCTCGACCCGCTCGAGCCCGAGCGCGGCAAGGGTGCCGATGATCGAGGAAAGCACGGCGGTGGTGATAGCGATCGACAGGCTCGTCGTCAGCGCCCGCACGATCAGCTCGTTGGAGAACGCCTTGGCGTACCACGCGGTCGAGAAGCCTTGCCAGTCCATGGCATAGTGTCCCGCGTTGAACGAGAAGAACACGATCAGCGCGATCGGAGCGTAGAGGAAGAGATAGATCAGGCTCGCATAGATTTTCATGCCTGCCCCCTCAAACCAGCGCAGCCTTGCGCTGACCGCTCTGCCCGAGCACGAAGCGCATGTAGACGACGATCGTCACGAACATGATGGCGACCAGGGCGACCGAGACCGCCGCCCCGAACGGCCAGTTGCGCGATTGCAGGAACAAGTCGTCGAGCGCATTGCCGATGAAGAAGACTTTGCCGCCACCCAGGAACTGGGGAAGAATGTAGTCGCCCATCAGTAGGATGAACACGAGCATCGAGCCGGTTGCCACTCCTGGCAGCGAAAGCGGCAGCGTCACTTGACGGAACGTGCGCCAGGGTGTGGCGCCCAGGTCGGCAGAGGCTTCGAGCAGGCGCTTGTCGAGCTTCTCGAGGCTCACATAGATCGGCGGCACCATCAGCGGCAGGAAGCCGTAGACCGCGCCGATCATGACGGCGAGCGGGGTATTGATGATGCGGATGTCGGTGATGCCGATCCATTCCAGCCAGGAAGGAATGCCTTTGGAGCCGAGGATCATCATCCAGGCATAGTAGCGCAGCAGCTGGCTGGTCCAGAACGGCACCACGACGAGCGCAAGCAGAGCAATGCGCCAGCGCGGACTGGCGACGACTGCAAGAAAATAGGCCATCGGGAACGCGAACAGCGCCGTCAGCAGCGTCGCGAATGGGGCGAGTGTCAGCGTATTGGTGAAGGCTTTGCTGCGCGCCGGCAGGTTCAGATAGTTGTCGAAGGTGAAGCCGGGCGCATAGCCGCCCGCCTCGGCGCGCTCGCCAAACGAGTAGACGACGACGATGATGAGCGGCAGCACCAGCAAGAAGAAGAAGAATATCGCGGCCGGCGCGACGAGGAGCACGGTCGTGAGGCGGGAGCGGCCGTCAACCATGTGCGCCAGCCTCCGCCGCGGCGTAGGCTGGGCTTCGACCGGCAAATGCCGGTCTCGGCCCAGCCTAGTGTTCCGGCCCATTCATTCGATTCCGGCGAAGCTGGATCAATGAATGGAAAGAGGGAACACAAACAAAGAGTTGGCTAGTGGGCTGGCCATTCATTAGGGTACTAAATGAATGAGTCAGAACACTGGTGAATTCAAGCCGACTTGAAGCGGGCCATGATCTCGGCGCGCAGCGGATTGGTGAGCGTCGCCGCCGCCCCGAACTCGAGCGGGGAGAGCATATTCTGTGCCGGATAGAGGATCGGGTTTTCGAGGATTTCCTTCGGCAGCAGCGCATTCGCCCGGCTGTCGGTCGAGGGATAGCCGTGCGAAGCCACCTCCTTGGCGTTGATCTCGGGCGTCAGCAGATAGTCGATCAGCGCGTAGGCCGCCTCACGGTTGGATGCGCCCTTCGGCACGGCAAAGTAGTCGGTCCAGATCTCGCCGCCTTCCTTACCGAGCACGTACTGCATCTCCGGCTTGTCGCGCTTCAGCTGAGTGGCATCGCCGGTCCAGCAGACCGACGCCCAGGCATCGCCATTGCGCATCGAGGGCTGGTAGTCGGAGTTGATGGCGAAGAGGTGCGGCTTCGACTCGATCAGCAGCTTCTCGGCGGCGGCGAGCTCGGCCTCGGCATTGGAGTTGAACGAGTAGCCGAACGATTTCAGCGCGTTGCCGATGGTCGTCAGCTGGTAGTCGTGCACCATGACGCGGCCGGTCAGCGGGCCCTTGGCGAGCTCCCAGAACTCCTTCCAGCTCGTTGGTCCCTGCGTCACCTTGCTGGTGTTGATGACGAAGCCGGTGGTGCCCCAGTTCTTCGGCACGGCGTAGACCGTGCCATCGACGGTGCCTTCCGAGGTGAAGCGAGGGTCCTGGGTGGTCGCGTCGTAGTTTGGGAGCTTGGCCATGTCGAGCGGCTCGATCAGGTCGAGCTTCTTGTAGGTCGAGATCGTGTAGTTGGTCGGCACCAGCACGTCCCAGCCGGTCGAGCCGGCCTGGAGCTTTGCCAGCATCTCCTCGTTGGAGCCGAACACGCTCATGTTGACCTTGACGCCGGTCTTGGCAGCGAAATCATCGAGGTTCTGCTGGCTGTGGTAGTTGGGCCAGGTCGTCAGGTTGACCGTTCCCGAGAGGGCTGCGTAAGCCTTGCGGGGCCTGAGGCCGGGAATGGCCGAGCCGAGCACGGCGGTCGCTGCGCCAAGGCCGGTGACGCCGAGGAAATGGCGGCGCGTGACCGAGCCACGCTTGAAGCGCATCAGCTCGTTGATGAGACGGCTGGCGGTGATGTCGTGGTTGGCCTGATGCTTCTTGCTCATTCCCGTTTCCTCCTAGTTGCCGGTCAGCACGAGGGCTGCGCCGTGGGGCCAGCCGATATAGGTCGTGTCACCGGGAGCAAATCCACCTGTTGCGGTTTCGAGGCGCTTCGGCGTCAGGACGAGTAGATCGCCGAGCCCCTTGGCTTCCACCAGATACTCGGAATGCTCGCCGAGGAAAATACGATTCTTGATGCGAACCTCGGCGACATGGCCGGGGCCGACCGAGTCAGCCGTCGCAGCCATGACAATCAGCTCGGGACGGACAGCGAGACAGACCGCCGAGCCGGGCGCCGGCGGCGTCGCCGTTCGTGGCATCCGGCCGGCAACTCTCGACTGGTCTGCCAGCAACACCGTCGCGATGTCTCCCGCGATCGATTCGAGCCGGCCATCCAGGAAGTTCGTCTTGCCGACGAAATCGGCGACGTAGCGGTTGACCGGCTGGTCGTAGAGCTCGCGCGGCGCGCCCACCTGGACGATGCGGCCGTCGCGCATGATGGCGACGCGGTCCGACATCGACAGCGCCTCCTCCTGGTCGTGGGTCACCAGCACGAAGGTGATGCCGAGGGTCCGCTGCAGGTTCTGCAACTCGATCTGCATGTCGCGGCGGAGCTTCCTGTCGAGCGCTGCGAGCGGCTCGTCGAGGAGGAGCACCTTGGGCTTGTTGATGAGGGCACGGGCAAGCGCGACGCGCTGCTGTTGGCCGCCTGACAGCTCGTAGCTGCGCCGCTTGTCGTAGCCTTCGAGCCGGACCAGAGCCAGCGCCTCGCCCACGCGCCTTGCTATGTCGCCTGCATCGATGCGCGGGCGTTGCTGACGCAGTCCGTAGGCGACGTTGTCGAAAACGTTCAGATGCGGGAACAACGCGTAGTGTTGGAACACCATGTTGACCGGGCGCCGATAGGCTGGCACGCCGGCCACGCTC
>JANNSW010000170.1:0-3098 GCA_031403055.1 Hyphomicrobiaceae bacterium
ATCGAGTGCACGGCGAACTCGGCAGTGTCGTGCGTGATGCCGAGACTGACCCAGCCGAGGTTGGCCGTTATGTCGAGCACACCATACGGAATGCCTTTGCCCAGCACCTTGTCGGGGAAGTCGTGAACGTTGACGCGAACCGGCTCGCCTTCCGGCCGGTAGTCGGAGCCGCCGTTCTTATAGTTGCCGATCAGCTCCTTCTTTTTCGTGTCGACCGAGATCACCGGCTGGCCAGCGACCTGCGCCGCGAGCACGGCGGCGTTGATGTGCTCGAACTGGGCGTTCCAATCGGGATGGTTCGTGCCTTCCTCCGCCTTGCGGTTGACCTGGCGTGAGAAGCCGAGTTCGTCGGCGAGCAGCTTGGCGACCGTGTTCGGGCTGATCTCGTGGCCCTTCTCGACGAGCGCATCGGCCAGCTTCTTGCGGCTTTTGGAGACCCACAGCAGGACGCGCTCCGGATCGCCAAGTGTCGCCGGCTCGACAAGGCTCTGGAGATCGGTCAGCAGGGTCGGATCGCGCTCGATCAGCGGTTTACCGCCACCGCCCTCGCGCCGCACCCGACCTGCTGGCAGCGGCGGCACGTCGAGATCGTCCTCGCCGCGATTGATCGTCGAGCGAGCAATGCCGGTGATCCGCGACACCGCCGCAAGACCACCATAGCCGGCCGCCCGCACCTCGCTGGCCGTGAACAGCCGCTTGCCGCGCTCGTCGCGCTTCGAGCCGTCCGCCTCCCAGCGCAGTCGAATGCCTTGCGTGTCGATCTTCATCCGACGCGGGTAGCCGTGTTCGCGTCCGAATGGAATCCCTCGTCCCCGAGTCACTCCGCCGCACGGCTATCATCAGCAACGCGATTCACTTATCGTTGCTGGTCTCCTTATCGGTGATGGTGGCGACAAGGCCGACATAGAGGCCACCCGCGCCCCGTCGCGTGCGCGTCTCGATATAACCGAAGCGGATCAGCTCACGGATATAGCGCCCGATGGAGCGCGTGCAGACGCCCATAATATGCGCCAGCGTCGTCTTGGTGGTAGCGGTAGAGGTGCCGTTGCCGCAACGGGCGTAACTGCTCACCCCTGCGCGACGGCGTGACTCAGGGCTGAGGCATTGAGGCGGGAGCCGTGAGCTGGTTGAAGCTCGTCATGCCGCCCGACAAGATCGATTCGCTGGATGACGAGCTGAAGCCGCTGGTGCTCGCGGTTTTGCGGCGGAGCGACGAGTTGGCCCAGGAGAACAAGGTCCTTCGCGCCCGCATCGCGGAGCTGGAGGCCAAGCTCGGGGCGCCGCCGAAGTCGCCGGCCAACTCGTCGCTGCCGCCATCGACCGGTCGTAAGGCCAATGTCGAGCCGGCGCCGCAGCAGGGCAAGAAGCCGCGCAAGGGCCGGGCCGGCGTCGCGCGTGAGCTGGCGGCCAACCCCGACGTGACGCGCAACCAGCATGTCGAGCGCTGCCCCTGCGGCTCGGCGCTGGCGGCGGCCGATCAGGTCCTCGCGCACGCCTACGACCATGTCGACCTGCCGCCGATCAAGCCCGTCACGACGAGGGTCAACCTCTTTCGCGCCGAGTGCCCGTGCTGCCGGACGCGGGTCACCGCGACGCCGCCCGCCGACATGCCACCGGGAAGTCCGTTCGGCCCGGGGATCGTGTCGATCGTCGCCTACCTGCACGGCTGCCACATGGTCAGCTACAATCGTCTCGTCGAGGTGCTCGGCGGCCTCCTCGGCGTGAACCTCTCCGAGGGCGCCATCGCCAACATGCTGGCGCGAGCCGAGAAGCCGTTTGCCGCCGCCGCCGACGCGATCGCAACGATCGTGCGCCGGAGCTCCGTCATCGCCAGCGACGAGACCTCGGCGCGCGTCTGCGGGAAGACCTGGTGGCAGTGGCTGTTCGCGTCGGCCTCGGCGGTCTATCACACCATCGTGCCGACACGCGGCAAGTGCGTGCCCGTCGACTTCCTCGCCGGCGCAAAGCCGAAGGTGTGGATCTCCGACCGGCTCGCCGCGCAGGGCACGCACGCGGAAGCGCAGCAGTATTGCCTCGCCCATCTCATCCGCGACGCTCAGTTCGCCATCGACGCCGGCGACAGCGTGTTCGCGCCCGGGTTCAAGGCGTTTCTGAAGCGGGCCTGCGCCATCGGCCGCAAGCGGCCCGGGATCACCGACGCCACCATCGCCCGCCACCGGCGCGACCTCGAGCGCGAGCTCGACCGCCTGCTCGCCCTCGAGGCGACCGACGCCGAGGGCCGCCACCTGCAGGCCGCCATCTTCGTCGATGCGCGCGACAAGCTGCTCGTCTTCCTGACGCGGCGCGACGTGGAGCCGACCAACAACGTCAGCGAGCGCGGCCTGCGCCCGTCGGTGATCTTCCGCAAAGTAACCAACGGCTTCCGATCGACTTGGGGCGCCAAGGTCTACGCGGATCTGTGCTCCATTGTGGCGACCGGCCGCCTCGCTGGCCGGAGCCCCCTCGCCGCCATCCGCGACGCCCTCGCGCGCACGCACCGGCCTGCCGCCGCTTGAACAGCGCGCGGCGAGGGGTGAGCAATTACCTCGATTTCATCCGTGACCACGGACGCCTGCCCATCACGAATTGTCTGAAACAGATCGCCGTCGGGAATGTACGCGAGTCGTTGCCGCCAAGGCCGGTATTTCGGCGTGAAATGTGCCGCCACATCGAAATCCGGCCCGAGGAAAGACTGCACGTTCGCCAGCAGCTCCTGCTTCACCGCGTCCGGCTCCGCGAGCGCACGGCGAGTGAACGCAGCCTGCTCGAAGAGAATTTTCTTGCGCGCGATCTCGTGAATCCACGTTTCATCGATCTCCAGCTTGCGTAGTTCACCCGCGATTTCGATCGCGTTGCGCCCGGTGCGGAAATAAGTCGGCGACCGTTGCAGCATGGTCACGTGGGCGCATTCCGCTGCAATCGCCGGAATGACCGTCGCAGCCGTTGCGCCAGAACCGATCACGACCACCGACTTGCCCTTGTAGTCGAGATCCTCGGGCCAGTTCTGAGGATGCACGACGCGGCCCTTGTAGGTCTCAACGCCCGCCCATTCCGGCGTATAGCCCTGAGCGTGCCGGTAATAGCCTTGGCACATCCAG
>JANNSW010000171.1:0-3799 GCA_031403055.1 Hyphomicrobiaceae bacterium
CCGATGGAGGACATCAACCTCCACTTTACCGGCGACTTCCACGCCATCACCTCCGCCCACAACCTGCTTTCGGCGTTGATCGACAACTCGCTCTTCTACGGCAATCCCTTGAACCTCGACCCACGCAAGATCGCCTGGCGCCGCGTCATGGACATGAACGACCGCGCGCTGCGCCACATCGTCGTGTCGCTGGGCGGCGGCGCGAACGGAGCCCCCCGCGAGACCGGCTTCGACATTACGGTCGCCTCCGAGGTGATGGCAATTCTCTGCCTCGCCAACGATCTGGCCGACCTCGAGAAGCGCATCGGCGACGTTATCATTGGCTACCGCCGCGACAAGACGGCCGTGCATGCCCGTGACTTGAAGGCCGATGGTGCCATGACCGTGCTGCTGCAGCAGGCCGTGCAACCCAATCTGGTGCAGACCCTCGAGAACAACCCGGCCTTCATCCACGGCGGCCCTTTCGCCAATATCGCACACGGCTGCAACTCGGTGATCGCGACCAAGACCGCTCTGAAGCTCGCGGACTATGTCGTCACCGAAGCCGGCTTCGGCGCGGACCTGGGCGCTGAGAAGTTCTTCGACATCAAGTGCCGCAAGGCCGGATTGAATCCCGATGCGACTGTGATCGTTGCGACCATCCGGGCGCTGAAAATGAATGGGGGAATCGCCAAGGAGGACCTCGGCAAGGAGAATGTGGAGGCCTTGAAGAAAGGCGCTGCCAACCTCGGCCGCCACATCGAGAACTTGAAGAGCTTCGGCGTGCCGGTCGTCGTCGCCATCAACCGGTTCCTGACCGACAGCGAGGCCGAGATCCAGGCGATCAAGGACTACGCTCGGACGCAAGGCGTGGAAGCGATCCTGTGCGAGCATTGGGCGAAGGGGTCCGCGGGCACCGAGGAGCTGGCCAAGAAGGTCGTCGCCATGATCGACAGCACACCGAGCGCCTTCCGTCCGATCTACGAGCTCGAGCAGCCGCTGTGGTCGAAGATCGAGCAGATCGCGAAGAAAATCTATCGCGCGGATGGGATCGCGGACGTGGGCGGCGTCAGGAAGCAGCTCGAGACCTGGGAGAAGGAAGGCTTCGGCAACCTGCCGATCTGCATGGCCAAGACCCAGTACTCGTTCACGACCGATCCCGACAAGCGCGGCGCTCCGACCGGCCACACCGTTCCGATCCGCGAGGTGCGCCTCTCGGCGGGCGCCGGCTTCGTGGTGGCGATCGCCGGCGACATCATGACCATGCCCGGCCTGCCCAAAGTGCCCTCAGCCGAGATCATCCGGCTGAACCAGCAGGGCCAGATCGAGGGGCTGTTCTGAGATTGGCTGCTAGGCGCCTCGACCCACTCCACGGAATCCATAAAGCAGTCGGCGGAGCGTCATCGAGGTGTCAGGCAACTCAGGTGCCTGACACCTCCGTCAAAACTCGACAGACTCAGTTCGTGGTACCCGTGGTCGAGCCGCCGGTGATCGCCGGCATATCCGCTTTCATTTCCACGCTGCCGATGCCCATTTTCACGAGCACGCCGAAGATCACGGCGAACAAGATCGCCGTCACGAGCGCGTTGACGATGCGGTTGCTGAACGTGAGCATGTTGCCGATGAGATCGACCACGAACACGACGGCCGCCGCAATCAGCACCGGCTCGAGCCATCCGTAACCATATTGATCGAGCATGCCAGTCTCCCCTTTTTTTGCCAGTTCCCAGGCATCGATTCCGCTGAGCGTCAGCCCAGCACTGTGACGCCTGGATGGAGAGCATATCCCAAAGAACGTGGGTAGGGCGATAGGGTCGCACGCAAGGGCAGGGGACAGGTTACAGGAGACAGGTTACAGGGAGGAGTCTGGCCATCCCTATCCCCCATCCCCCATTCCCGACATGCGCGCTTCGCTCGTTACCGCTCCCATTGTTGCTGCCGTGGTCGGCTTTGCCGGCACCATCGCCGTCATTCTTGCGGCCGCCAGCCGGCTCGGGGCCACGCCAGAGCAGCTGTCCTCCTGGATCGCCGCCGTCTGCCTTGCCCAGGCCGTCGCCGGTCTGGTGCTGACACTCATTCACCGCATCCCGATCATCATCGCCTGGTCGACGCCAGGCGCGGTGCTGATCGCGGCGGCGCCCGTGGGCACCGGCATGCCGGAAGCCGTCGGCGCCTTCCTGCTGTGTGGCGCCCTCATCACCGCGACCGCACTGATCGCCCCTTTGAGCCGGTTGATCGAGCGCATCCCCGCGCCGATCGCCTCCGCCATGCTCGCTGGCGTGCTGCTGAGCTTCGTGCTCCCGGCCTTTGCCGGCGCCGGCAAAGCGCCGGCTCTGGTCCTGCCGATCCTTGCCGTCTTTCTGCTCGCGCGCGTCGTGATGCCTAAACTCGCCTCGATCCTGGCTCTGGGCGCGGGCATCGCCATGACGTTCGTGCTCGCCCTGGCGGGTCCACTGCCGCTGTCGATCGGCCTGTCGGCGGTCGAGCTGATCCCGCCTCGCTTCAATCCGCCAGTGTCAATGTGTTCAACACCAACACGGCTGAGGCGGGCAGTTATCTGCATCCAGCCTTCTTCCTGCACATCGTGTTGTTCGGTGTGTTGCCGATGTGGCTGCTTTCGCGCGTCACGCTGAAGCACACGTCCCGCTTGCGCCTCACCGCCGCACTGATACTCTCGCTGACGCTGTGCATCGGCTGGATCTATGCCAATGCCCAATCATGGCTGTGGATAGACAAGCATGCGCGCAAGCTGGGCGGCATGATCATGCCGTGGTCATACGTCATCAATGCCGCGCGCTACCAGACCGAGAAGGTGATGCAGACGCGCGAGATGAAGCTGTTGCCCGATGCACATTCCACCACAAAAGGAAAGACCGTGGTCGTGTTGGTGATCGGTGAATCGGCACGCGCCGCCAACTTCTCGCTGTACGACTATGCGCGCCCGACCAATCCTTTGCTGGCCGAGGCTGGTGCGGTCGCATTGCGTGGCGCGCATTCGTGCTCGACCTACACCACCGCTTCCATCCAGTGCATGCTGGCGCACATCGACACCAGCTCCACCCTAATCCACAGCTACGAGGCCTTGCCCAGTTATCTGCAAAGGAGCGGCATCGAAACGATCTGGGTCAGCAACAACTGGGGCGAGCCTCCGCTCAAGGTAGGCACGTATCTGCGCGCCTCGGAGGTGCGCCAGGATTGCCAAGGTTCGGGATGCGGACTCGATGAAGGCATGCTGACAGGGTTGGCACAACGCATCGCCGCCGCCAAGAGCGACAAAGTCTTTGTGGTGCTGCACCAGTCGGGCAGTCACGGCCCTGATTACTTCAACCACTATCCAGCGGATATGGAAAAGTTCGCGCCCGTGTGCCGCTCGGTGCAGACGCAGGATTGCAGCAGCGAGGAATTGGCCAACGCCTACGACAACACCGTCCTGTTCACCGACCGCATGTTGTCCAGGACCATCACGATGCTGCGCACGTTACCTGACACGGCGACACTGATGATGTACGCCTCCGACCACGGCGAATCGCTGGGCGAGCATGGCCTGTATCTGCACGGCACACCATATTCGCTCGCCCCCGACGTGCAAAAAGATATTCCCTACATTGTGTGGATGTCACCCACGTTCAAGCAGCGCAAGACGCTGGCGGCAGAGGCTGCGCTCAGCCAAGCGCAGCACGCGCACGAGACGATCTTCCACAGCGTGATGGGCGCATTCGATATGCGCAGTGACATCTACAAACCGCAGTTGGATATCTTCCGCGATTCGTCCCGCAACAATAAGGTCACGAAAAATAAATAAAATACGCCGCAGTCATCA
>JANNSW010000172.1:0-1598 GCA_031403055.1 Hyphomicrobiaceae bacterium
CTGCGGTCGATGGCGAAGCTGATTCCGGGCCGGGTCGCCTACACCGGTTGGTGCGATGTGCACGGGCACCTGATCGATGACGGCACGGTGTTTCGCTTCGGCGCGTCGGATTTCCGCATCTGCTGCCAGGAGCGGATGCTGCCTTGGCTCATGGATAGCGCCGTCGGCTTCGAGGTGTCCGTCGCGGATGAGAGCGAGGCCGTCGCCGGCCTGTCGCTGCAGGGGCCTTCGAGCTTCGCGGTCTTGAAGGATGCGGGCCTCGCGGAGACGGCCCGCCTGAAACCGTTCGATCTGGCGGAGTTTGGCTTGGGCGATCTACCGGTCACGATCTCGCGCACCGGCTTCACCGGCGACCTCGGCTATGAGCTGTTCGTTGCCCCCGATCGCGCGCTCGACCTCTGGGACCGCCTGTTCGAAGCCGGCCGGCTGCATGGCCTGCGTCCGTTCGGCAACGCGGCCCTGAACCTCGCCCGGATCGAGGCCGGTTTCATCCAGGCGAGCGCCGATTTCGTCGGCGCCGAGCATGCGCTGCGGCGCGACCGGCCACGCTCGCCCTTCGAGCTCGGCCTCGGCTGGATGGTCGATTTCAGCAAGGGGCATTTCAATGGGCGCCGGGCGCTGCTGGAGGAGAAGGAGAAGGACCGCTCGCGCTATGTCCTGGTCGGCCTCGAGATCGAGGGCAACATCGCCGCGGACAACTCGCTCGTCTATTTCGGACGCGGCTTCGACCGCTGGACGGAAGCTGGCCACATCACGGCGGCGGCCTGGTCGCCAACCGCCAAGCGCAACATCGCGATCGCCTCGCTGAGGCGCCCGTTCGGCATGACCGTCGCCGACAATCTCTGGGTCGAGATCTATGCGCTGCGCGAGCTGATGTGGCAGAAGTTGATGCTGAAGGCGCGCATCGTCGAGCGGCCGTTCCTGAAGCTCGCGCGACGCACGGCGACGCCGCCCGCCACGCTATAGTACGGGGCAGACAAACCATGTCGTTCGAGCAGACGCAGGCCTATGACGCGAAGCTGGTGACGCTGCTGGAGGTGCTCTGGGGCAAGGGCTATCTGTCGCCAGGCGGCGATGAGGAGACGGCGCTGGTGCTGGACGGGCTCGACCTCTGTGGCAAGGCCGTGCTCGACATCGGCTGCGGCACGGGCGGCTGCGCATTGCTGATCGCGGATCGGCTCGGTGCGGGCGAGGTGGTCGGCGCCGATGTCGAGGCGGGAGTTGTCGCTGCCGCAACCGCCGAGGCGGCCCGGCGCGGGCTTGCCGGCCGACTACGCTTCGAGACGATCACACCGGGTCCGCTGCCGTTCGATGGCGCCAGCTTCGACGTCGTGTTCAGCAAGGATTCGATCGTCCATATCGAGGACAAGCACGCGCTCGCTGCCGAGATCGCCCGCGTCCTGAAGCCGGGCGGAGTATTTGCCGCGAGCGACTGGATGGCGGGAGCAGACGGACCCATGTCGGCCGACATGCTGCGCTACAACGAGCTCGAGGGCCTCGGCTTCGGCCTCGCCTCGCCCGATCGCTATTTTGCGGCGTTCCGGGCAGCCGGCTTCGAGCGCATCTCCTACCGCGACCGCACGGCTTGGTACGCCGAC
>JANNSW010000173.1:0-2683 GCA_031403055.1 Hyphomicrobiaceae bacterium
GATAGCTTGGGCATGGGAGGATCCATCGGTGCGCGCCGGAGTGTCGCCGCCGGGACCGCAACGGGTCCCGGAAGCAACTATGTCATGCGGGCTGGGTCGAACGCCTCAGAGCGCCTTCTTGCCCTGCTGGCTCATCATGAAAGCGTCGAACCCGCGCTCGGCGATCTGCTGCCAGAGGAAGGTTTCCGCCCGGAACGCCGACATCGAGGCCCAGCACTTCTTCCAGGCCGGATTCGTACCATCGAGCTCGGCATAGGTCGCCTTGGCGGCGTTGAAGGAGGCTTCCATCACGTCCTGGGGGAACGGCCGCAGCTGGGCGCCGCCGGCTACGAGCTTGCGAATGGCGGGCGGGTTCAGGAAATCGTACTTGGCGACCATGTCCTGGTTGACGTGACCGCCGACCGTGCGGAGCAGCGACTGGTAGCCCTTCGGCAGCTCCGCCCACTTCGCGCTGTTGACGCAGACATGGAGCATCGGTCCGCCCTCCCACCAGCCGGGGTAGTAGTAGAACGGCGCGACCTTGTTGAATCCAAGCTTCTCGTCGTCATAGGGCCCGACCCACTCGGCCGCGTCGATAGTGCCCTTCTCGAGCGAGGGATAGATGTCGCCACCGGCGATCTGCTGGGGAACGACACCGATCTTGGAGATGATCTTGCCGCCGAAGCCACCGATGCGCATCTTGACGCCCTGCACGTCGGCGAGCGACTTGATCTCCTTCCTCCACCAACCGCCCATCTGCGCGCCGGTGTTGCCGGCCGCGATCGCGACGAGGTTCTGGGTGCCGTAGAACTCGTTCATCAGCTGCTCGCCGCCGCCGTGGTACCACCAGGCATTGTGGCCGCGATAGTTGAGGCCGAACGGCACCTGGGTGCCGAGCGCATAGGTCGGGTCCTTGCCCCAGTAATAGTACATCGCCGTGTGGCACATCTCGACCGAGCCGTCGCCGACCTTGTTGGCGGCTTCGAGGCCGGGCGCGATCTCGCCGGGCGGGAACACCTGGATCTGGAACTTGCCGTCGGTCGCCTCGGCAACGAGGGTCGAGAACAGCTCGGCGCCGCCATAGATGGTGTCGAGAGCCTTGGGGAAGCTCGAGGTCATGCGCCATTTGATCTCGGGTGCCGACTGGGCGATGGCGGGGGCCGCGATCACCGTGGCGGCAGCTGCGACACTACCGGCGCCAGCGGCCTTCAGGAACTTGCGTCTCGTCGTCACCGACATGCGAGCATGCCTCCCTTTTTGCAGAGTTTGTCGTGCACTCCCTCCGATACACCGACGGCCGCGCCTGCGCCACATGGTCTTTCCAACGGGAGCGCATCCACCGCAATCGCGGTCTCGTGCCTTGTTGGCGCGACCCGAATCGGACTGAGGCTTCTCGATCGGAGCGATCAGGAGCAGACCATGGCCAATTTCACCACCCATATCGCCTCGGGCATTCTGGCCGGAGGCATGTTGTCGACGCTGGCCATGGCGGGATCGGCGGTCACCCCGATCGAGGTGCTGTCGCTGACGACGACCTGCGCGCTCGGCTCCGTGCTGCCCGACATCGACCTGAAGCAGTCGCGCGCCTCCCAAGCGATGTTCTCGGGCATCGGGGTGCTGCTCGCCTTTGCGGTATTGTTCAATGTCGGGATGCAGAAGTCGATCGCCGAGATGTGGATCCTTTGGATCGGCACCTATTTGCTGGTGCGCTATGGCGGGCACAATCTGTTTCATCGCATCGCGGTGCATCGCGGCGTGTTCCATTCGTTCCTGGCGACAGCCTTCTTCGCCTTCCTCGCCGCGATCGTGCACACGAAGTTGTTCGGCGCTTCCGCGACCTTGGGTTGGCTGGCCGCCGCCTTCATGGCGATCGGCTGCCTGCTGCATCTGGTGCTCGACGAGATCTACAGCGTCGACATCTACAACGAGCGGATCAAGGCGTCGTTCGGCTCAGCCTTGAAGCTCTACGACGGCAACCATCCGACCGGTTCGGGGCTGATGGCGGCGGCAGTGGTTGCCGCATTCCTGTTCACGCCGACGCTCGACGGGTTCGTCGGCCTCTTCACCTCGCATGATACCTGGGCTTATCTGGGTGACCGGCTGCTGCCCGACGACGGCAAGTGGTTCGGAGTGCTCGGCGATGCCAGTGGCGCCTCCGCCACCGCCCCGGCCACCGTGCCCGCAAGCACGCTCGAGGCGGTGGAGATGCAGTAGCGCCACCCGTGTTCCGGCTTGCCAGCGCCTGCCTGCTCCCTATGGTGTGGGCGACTGATCTCATGAGGAGAGCCCAATGATGAGCTGGTTCGGCGGCGGCCCGACCATCCCCGTTCTCCGCTTCACCGGACCGATCGGCATGGCGACGCCGCTTCGGCCCGGACTGTCGATCGCAACGGTCGCGGGCGCGATCGAGCGGGCGTTTGCCATCAAGCGTGCGCCGGCAGTGGCTGTTGTCGTCAACTCGCCGGGCGGCTCGCCGGTGCAGTCGCGCCTGATCTTCCAGCGCATCCGTGCGCTCGCCGCGGAAAAGTCGAAGCGCGTGCATGTGTTCTGCGAGGACGTGGCGGCGTCTGGCGGCTACATGCTGGCGCTGGCAGGCGATGAGATCTACGCGGACGAGAGCTCGATCGTCGGCTCGATCGGCGTGATCTCGGCGGGCTTCGGCCTCGACCGGCTGATCGAGCGCCATGGCGTCGACCGCCGTGTC
>JANNSW010000174.1:0-4847 GCA_031403055.1 Hyphomicrobiaceae bacterium
AGCACCCGCGTGAAGACCCCGCCGGCGAGTTGGATGTTTTCCTCGCTGGGCTGCCGGCCCTTCGCCGCCGCGATAACCGTGATCGCTGACGTCCGATCGAGGAAAGCCTTCGCTACCTCGTCATTGCTCGCGAGGCCGCCGGCGGCGCCGGCGTGGCAGGCGTCGAGGAAAACGACGACGCGCGCCTTGGTGCTGCCGAGAGCTGCTGCGATCTCGTTGAAGGCGATCGATGTGCCGGCAGGGTCGGCCATGGTCGTCGTGGCGGTCGCCAGATAGAAAAGGCCCTTGTCGTCGCGCACTCCATGCCCGGCGAAGAAGAGGGCAATCGTGTCGGCGGCGCTGGCTTCTTGCGCGATCCGAGCGATCCGCGCAGAGAGCACGCTCTTGAGTTCGACTTCATCAAGAAGCACCTGACCTGTCACCGCACCATAATAGTGGCCGGCCGTGGCTCGCGCCGCCTCGAAGAATGTCTTGGCATCGCTGCGTGCAAGCGCAAGCTGCGGCACCTGCGGGTCGGCGTATGTGTCGGTGCCGACCGCGAGCACGTGGAGTGTGCCGCGTGATGCCGCTGCCGGCAATGGACGGGCTGCGGCAGGCAAGGCGATTGCGAAGGGCGCACTTTCAAGGCCCTGGCGATCGACGGCATGGGCAGTAATCCATCGCGCTGTCGCTGGTGCGTCGAGCGAAATGCGCGCGCTCTGCCGTCGGTCGGCGAGCGGCTCGGTCAGCGAGAGGCGGCCGTCGACGAATACGCGCAGCTCGTGCAGCGCACTTTCCGAGGCCGCCGTCACCGCAAGTGCAATGGTGCGCCGGCCGTTCGCAGCGCTGCCCTGCTCGACGGCCAGATCGATCGTGGGTGGCGTAGGCAGGCGAGGTGCCGGAGCGGTGCCCTGCCCGCGCGTCAGCAGGGCGCGCATATGCTCTGGTCGGAACAGGGCCTCTCGGTACTGGTGCAGGGTGGCGAGACCCGGCACGCCCGGGAACTTCAGGAACACGTGATGTGCGCCCTCAGGCGTGCCCACGAAGTACCCGTGGCGATCGAACAGGGCGAGCTCGTCGTCGATGTATCGGCCGGATATGCTCTCATGGCCCGGTTCGAGTGCATGAACGCGCAATGTTCCGTCGGCGTTGACCTGCAGCAGGTGGCGGCGGTTGGCGGTGAGCGAGAGGAGAATCGGCACGTCGGCCTCGCCGCCGGTGGTCAGTACGTGCAGCAGCCTTGCCTCGGCGATATCCCAGACGGCGACCGCGCCGCCGCCCTCGGTCGCAAGCAGCAGGTAGCGCCCGTGGCTCAATGCAGCAACGAGCTTGCGCCCTTCGTCGAGCCCGAGCAGCGCCCCGAGCTTGCCTGCATCCGTGGCCGAACTCGCGTGCAGCCAATGCAGTGTCTCAGCGCCGCCATCGCGAGCGGTGACGACGAGCAGGCGACCGAGGCCATAGCGGCCGGTTCCGTGGAAGCAATACGTCGAAACTAGCCAAATGCGTACGCCGCCAGTCGTGAATTGCAGGGCTTGCGCCAGCGAAGTCGCGTCGAGGGAGCCGCGCTCGAGCTCGTTCTTGTCGATCCGATTTCCGTCGGCATCGACAGCATCACCGTCGGCCGCCGCCCGCCGGCAGTCGAGGAAATCCGCTCCCTCAAAAACAGCGGCGGCACTGGGGATGTCGGATACCAATGCCTTGGCGACCGACTCGCCGGCATGCTGTGCTGGTTTGCCAGCCACATCAAGCGCCAGTCCGTGCTCAGCGAGCAACTCGACGAGGCGGTTCGATTTTGCATCCGACATCGATTGAACGCTGCCGGAGGTCACGGCGCCCGTCGTGCGGACCGCACGCAATGCCGGGATCGGATCAGCGCTTTTGAAAGCGCCGTTGTCGGCAGCGGCCGGGCTAGCGCCCGCGTCTTCGAACACCGTTCGCTCCCAGAGCGGGAGCTTCAGGCGACTGGCCCCTCGCGCAACCTGATGTGAGTTCAGGATAGCCATATCGACAGCCTTCGCGAGGTCTTCCTCGCTGTTCCACGCTATCTGTTTGTCGGCTTCCAGCCTGCCGAACCTCTCCGGCGCGAACACCTTGGCCAGTCCCGGCTCACGCCAGCCCTCTGCACTTTGTCCATCCCCGAACGCGAGCGTCGCCTGTGGAATTTCGACTTCGATCCGCTGGCCTTCGTATTGCCTCGCGGGATACCGCGCCAACGCATTATCGAGATCGATCTCGACGTCGCAGACAATGCAGGTCTTGTCGCTTCTGCGATTGTCTATCAGTGGCTGTAGCACTGTCACGCGGCGGTCGACGTGGTTTCCGATCGCGAGTGCGAGAAACGCATCGCCCATGACCCAGTGGGCCGCATGGATGGTGTCCGCGCGGTCGCTCGCTGCGCCGACAGGCCGAATCGCAGCGGCCCGCTCGCCGCTCACGAGGTCCACGATCTCGATCTGGGTACGATCCGCCCTGGCAATCAGGTCGGCATCCACTCCGGTCGGTTCGATCCCCGGCACTCCGAAATAATAGACGAACCTCCCGGTCGGCGAGAAACGGGGATCACTGCCGCGCCGCTCGGTGACGAGGAGGCCGGTCGCCCGTTCGACAATGCGGAAGTGGGGCCCGTAATCGAGCAGATCGTAGCCGCCGCGCGCATGGGCGACGACGCGTTTCGGCTTCTCCACGGCATACCGATCCTGCACGACGAGCTGCGGCTGCCCCTGTGCAACTTCAATCGTCGTGCCGCCGGTCGCACCGCGAACCTCCTTGCCTCGTGCGAAGTCCTTGGCCGCCTTAGGCTCCGCCAGCAGCACTGGAACCTCGACCACATTCCAAGCGATCTCGAATGGACCTGCCGCGAACGGCTTGATGTCGATCCTGCCTTTGGCCGTCGGGGCTCCGAAGTGCAGCGGAACAAGGACGCGCAAGCGCTCGCGACCGACCGCGATGCCGAACGGCGCTTCGATGCCCGGCGGGAGCACGAGGAACCCCTCGCCTGCCAGGCGGACCTTCGGCCCCATGTGCACGATCAGATAGAGCGGCGAGCGGCACTTCGGGTCCAGCCTGGTGCGCAACTCCCAGGCGAGTCCAATGGGCTCCCCGGTCCGCGCAACATCGGACACGACACTCACGCCGACATCGGGTAGCGCGGCCGCGCCCGCGGCTCTAGCGATGTGGCACGTGCGCCCAGTCTGCTGGGCCTGGACAGGCACAATTGATGCGGATATCAATGCTAGCCCAATCAGGGAAATCGGAATACGCATAGCCTGTACTGCCCCACGCAAATATAACGCTGCGTCGGGGAAGGTAGGGCATCGGTACGGGCGAGTCCAACGAGGCGTCAATTACCAAGAACGAGCCCACGAACGTCATTGCATCCCTACCGATCGCTAGCTGAGCCGCAGATTGACGGACGCCGTTGCCGGTCAAACCGAGGTCCTCCGTCCAGCCGATCGAACAAAGCGTCACAATTCCAACGGCGATGCGATAGGTTCAATTGCCTACGGTCACAGCCTTGTGAAACAAAGGCCGTCTGAGTCAAAACTCACGATTCGCTATTTGATTGTCGATCGACGAGGTGGGGCCGAAAGCGGTCGCCAGACGTGAAAATTCACCTCGGATGTTATGCGGTGCAGCGATATTCCCGGTTACGACCACAAATGCGGCGTGTACAGAAAACACATGCCGTCTGATCGTCCGTGACTGACTTGTGGCGCTTTTGGCCCATCTCGTCGGCTGCCTTACGATCGGTTCCGGGCCACTGCGACAGCCTCAGAAAACTTACCCGCTCAGCTCGCGCCGTCAATCGTTCGGGTTGGCGTCCGCTTGCAGATGTACAGCCGCCGCCACTTCGCATCGATCCTAGACCAAGCTTGATCGAGTGGGCGAGGTCGGCTTTCTCTGCATTGCAACGCCGCAACGATCATCATCTCGAACGCCGCAGTAGATCGGCCATCACTTTCAGTGTCGCGACACCGACCAGCACACACAGTGCGACCTTCGACATGGTCTCCATCGCTCCCTCGATCAGCAGGGCATGAACCAAGGTTCCCACGACGATCACGACTGTCGAGATTGAATGCGTGATGCGCCACGTCGTCGAACGGAAACCCAAACGTCGGCGCAGGGCAGCCAGGACAGCGACAGCGAAGATGGTCCACATTGCGATTACGCCCCATGCGGAAAACGCCGTCGGCGATCGAAAAAGTAGCGCATCGATCACATCGGGAGGGCTGGTGATCCAGAGGCCGCCGACGTGAATGATGATAGCGACAACCAGCACGCCTCCTGTCCAGTGATGGACAAGCCGAGCACGCCGAGGTGACAACTCTGGCAAGTAGCCGCCGATGAGAAGCGGCTGTACGAGCAGGATACCCAGTCCCAGAATGCCTGCAAAGCCAGCACCAATATAGATGGGATCACGCCATGCCAGCAGTTCGCTCATTGCTGCAGCAGCGATCGGCACGCCAAGCACCACCGCAAGCGCTGCCCACGACAGGGCCGCGCGGACCCAGCTCTTCGTGCTCGGAATCAATTCAGTCAGGCCGGCTCGAGGATGAAGTGCGCTTCGAGGCTTTTGTCCTTTGAGCTTCGCATGATGGGACGAAGGAAGACTGTCTTGAAGGCGCCGCTGTCATAAGCGAGGTGCCCGTGCGCTTGGCCGAAGGCCGGAATGATCTGTGGCATTTCGAGTCGGAAGACGCCGTTGCTATCGGTCAGTGTCGCGCCATGGCTTCGCTGATCGCTCTCTGGACCTCCCCCGATTCAGTGGAGAGCCATTCGCTCTTTTTTCTGGCCGGCCTGGAACGTTGCTTCGAACATTGATGGGCTGACGTAGCCGAGGCTCGAATGCCGCCTGCGTGGGTTAT
>JANNSW010000175.1:0-3075 GCA_031403055.1 Hyphomicrobiaceae bacterium
TGATCGTCAAGAAGCCCGCGTTCACCCGCTTCGACGTGCCAGGAGCCGTGGCATGACTGGCCGCTGCCCCTGGGCAGGCGAGGATCCGCTCTATGTGCGCTACCACGACGAGGAGTGGGGCGTGCCGAAGACCGACGACCGGGCGCTGTTCGAGAAGCTCGTGCTCGAAGGCTTCCAGGCCGGTCTCTCCTGGATCACGATCCTGCGCAAGCGCGAGCATTTCAGGCAGGTGCTCGACGGCTTCGAGCCTGAGAAAATCGTGCGCTATGGCGACAGGAAGATCGAAGCGCTGATGGCGGACACGGGCATTGTCCGCAACCGCTTGAAGATCGAGGCGACGATCGACAATGCGCGCGCCTATCTCGCGCTCGCCGAGACAGAGAGCCTTGCGGGTTTCGTCTGGGGGATCGCGGGCGGAGCGCCGGTGCAGAACCGGTTCGCCAGCATGAGCGAGGTGCCGCCCGCGACGGTGGTCAGCAAGGCGATCTCGAAAGCCTTGAAGGCGCGCGGCTTCCGTTTCGTGGGCCCGACCACGGTCTACGCGTTCATGCAGGCCTGCGGGCTCGTCAACGATCACCTGACCGGCTGCCCGCGGCATGGCGCGTGCGCGAAACTCGCGAAGGGCTTCAAGGTGCCGGCCATGCGCAATGGATAAAATCTCCGGCTGACGGGCTGCTCGCACTTTGCTATGGATGGAGTCGCATGGAGACAGCGATGCCGACCACCGTCGAGGACCTCGATCGCCGCACGACCGCTCTCGAGCGAGCCCAGAACGACAATACCGAGACGTTGCGCTGGGTCGTGACCAAGCTCGCCCGCATCCAGGCGGCCCAGGACGAGCACACGCTGCGCCTCGAGCGAGTCGAAGATCGGCTCGAGCGGGTCGAGACCAAGGTCGACCAGTTGACCCAGTCAGTTCAAGCACTCCCGCGCGTGCTCGCCGAGATGCTGGACGAGCGCGGGCGCATGAAGAGCTGACATGGGCCTGCGGCAGTCTCCACGCGCCTGGCAGCGGATGCTCTCCGGCCGGCGCCTCGATCTGCTCGCGCCCTCGCCTGACGACATCGAGATCGCCGACATCGCCCACGGGCTTGCCCGCGTCGCGCGCTGGAACGGGCAGACGAGCGGGGATCACGCCTTCTCCGTCGCCCAGCATTCGCTGCTGGTCGAGGAGATCGTTGCGGCGCTCGAGCCTTCGCCCGCGGCCGGTTTCCGGCTTGCGGCTTTGCTGCACGATGCCCCGGAATACGTGATCGGCGACCTGATCAGTCCGTTCAAGGCCGCGATCGGGCTCGACTACAAGGCCTTCGAGGTTCGCCTGCTCGGGGCGATCCACACGCGATTCGGCCTCGCCCATCCGTTGCCCGATCATGAAACCAACGCGATCAAGGGGGCCGATCGGGTCGCGGCCTATTTCGAGGCGACCCGCCTGGCGGGCTTCGCCGCGGAGGAGGCGGGGCGATTCTTCGGCGCGCCGGCTGGCTTGCCCGAGGTGCTGGCGACCCGCCTCGGCTCGATCGCGCCGTTGCCGGCCGCGGCGGCCGAGCGCCAGCTGCTCGCGCGCTTTGCCGAGCTCTGGGGGGCCAGCTGACCGCTTTGAAGTCCTACTGCATCATCATGGCGGGCCCCATGCCTCGCCCCATCCCCATCCCCATCATCGGCAGCACGATCTCGTCGGCGGCCTTCTTCTGGTCGTCGCTCAGCAGTGCATAGAGCTTCTCGACGGCCGCCCTGGTGATCTTCACCTGCTCCAGCCTCGCCGACAGGTGCGTCTCCTGCAATGTGAGGCGATCGGGCAACGGCTTTTTCCAGAGCTCGCCGCTGCGCATGTCCACCATCATGGTGCGCATCATGGCATTGTGGGTTTCCGCGGTGGTGCGCACCACGGATGCCAGCTCATCCCAGGCGGGCTGTTGAGTGGCGGTGATGGCGAGCTCGGTCTTCAGGAAGGCCAGGCGCCCGTCGATGCGATCCAGCATGGCGTCGGGGCCCATGTCCATCATCGAGGAGCCCATACCCCAACTGCGCATCATGCGGCCTATTCCCCAACCGGTCCCGTCATCCTCGCCGGCGAGCGAGCTGCCGGCGAGTCCAGCCACGACGAGGAATGCCGCGGCGGCGGTCATCATGCGCTTGTCGAGCATTGAAATCTCCATCACTACGCCCTCTGCGGGTGCCGTCGGGCCAAGTGACAATTGACACCCGTCACGTCACCTGACTTTGATTCCGATCAACCCGGTTTGCGCGATCGCGCGCTTGCGAATCGGGGCGAATTCGCGGACGTTGTTCTCAGACACCGACAGGAGCTTGCGCAGATGACCGCGACGGATGCCGCCCCGGCCATGATTCATGTATGCTCGTTGAGCGCCATGCCCGTTCTGGCTGAACGGCTTGGCGCCTCCCATCTGCTCACCCTCGTCAGCGATCTCGACGGCATCGGCACACCGCCCGGCATCGGACCGGACCGGCATCTGCGCCTGCGCTTCAACGACATCGAGGCGCCCCTCGAGGGGTATGTGGAGCCCAACGCCGGCCATGTCGAGCGCATCATCGAGTTCGCATCCCGATGGGAGCAGGACGCTCCGCTGATCATTCATTGCTGGGCTGGCATCAGCCGGTCGACCGCGGCGGCCTTCGTCAGTCTGTGCGCCCTCAACCCGGATGCATCCGAGGATGTGATCGCGCGGCGGCTGCGGCAGCACTCGCCGACGGCCTCGCCCAACCGTCTCATCGTTCGCCATGCCGACGAGCAGCTCGGCCGATCCGGGCGGATGGTGCGCGCCATCGAGGCGATCGGCCGTGGCGAGATGACCACCGAAGGCGTCCCCTTCGGGCTGCCGGTCCGCTTCGTCCCCTGAACATGGGTCATTGCATCGGCTCGATTACCTCGATGATGCGAGCGTGGGCTGGCGCATTGCTGCCAGACTGTTCTGGCACAATCAAAAAGTACCCGCTTCCCCGGCCGACCAAAGGTCGAGCCGGGGTCCAGGAGTTCCGCGGAACGGCCTTGCCATTGGCCCCTGGATCCCGGACGCCGGCGGCACGACCGCGGCGTGCGGGGAGAAGGGGGACCAA
>JANNSW010000176.1:0-5869 GCA_031403055.1 Hyphomicrobiaceae bacterium
CTCCCCGGAGGCGTCTGGTGCATTCAATTATAAGTGTGTAATCCTAAGAATTTAGCCGGTCACTAAGCCACTCGAAGGTGAAATTAATTCAACGGCAGGACTTGAACCCGCATCTTGCCGACGTTGTTAAGTCGCGCGCGACGTCGCGAACAAATTCCGCCTATGGCCCATCACGTCACCCCCGGTCAGAACCCCGACCGCTGCCCTACTCATAACCGGAAGTGCATGCATCAGCAAACGCCGATGGCGTCGTTTGTTGGCTCCGGGTCAGATTGATACCAAGTCCGGTTGATTTAATAATCCCGTTTTCCCGGCCGAGGGCGGGCCACCAGATCGCTCGATTGGCCGCCGATTTGCGCCCGCATGAGAGCCGGGAACCGAGGGCCGAGTGCGGCAGCCGCACGTTGTGCCGAAGGCGCGCGCCTTCGGCACTAGGTCGGGCTCCTGGGCCCCGGATGACCGCTTGCAGCGGTCTCCGGGGAGACGGAGTGGATAAGCGATCAACCGGAGTCAGTATGAGACCCCACTACCCCGCCTTCCCCACCCGCCCCGCAAAGAACCCATCCATCCCGCTCCCATCCGCCGCGCCTTCGGGCGTCATGAAGGGCAGCGTGCGCAGGAAGCCGTCGCGGATGAGGCGCTCATCGCCGGCGACCTCGGCTGGCTCGATTGGCAGGAGCCGGGCGTCGCCATGCCTCGCCAGCAGCGCGCGCACTTGCTCGACCCCCTCCTCGGGCTCGAGCGAGCAGGTGCAGTAGACGAGTTTGCCGCCGGGCGCGACGAGGCTCCAGGCGGCATCGAGCAGGCGGCGCTGCAGCGCGGTCAGCGGGGCGAGGTCGGCGGCGCGCTTCAGATGGGGCACGTCCGGGTTGCGCCGGATGGTGCCGGTCGAGAGGCAGGGGGCGTCGAGCAGCACCGCCGGGAACAGCTCGCCCGGCTGCCATTGCGCCACGTCGGCGACGACCGTCTCGGCGTCGAGCCGCAAGCGGGCGAGGTTTTCTTTCACCCGCTCGATCCGGCTCGCCACGCTGTCGACCGCGACGACCTTGGCGCCGAGTGCTGCAAGCTCGGCGGTCTTGCCACCGGGCGCCGCGCCCAGGTCCGCGACCCGAACGCCCGCGACGTTGCCGAGCAGCCGCACCGGCAGCGCCGCCGCGCCATCCTGCACCCACCAGCCGCCTTCCGAGTAGCCCTCGAGCGCCTCGATCCGGCCGGCCGCCAGCAGCCGCACGGAGCCGGTCGCCAGCACGCTGCCGCCGAGCCGGGCGGCCCAGCCGGCTGCGTCGCCCTTGACCGACAGATCGAGCGGCGGCGTCTCCAGATGCTGGTGAGCGATCCTGCGGGCATCGGCCTCACCGAATGCGGCGACCCAGCGCGCCCACAACCAGCCGGGCGTGTTGGTCTGCGCGGTATCGGCACCCTCGAGCAGCCCACGGCCTTCAGTCGCGACCCGCCGCAGCACGGCATTGACGAGCCCAGCATAACGGCCGCCCTCGGGCGTGAAATGGCGGCATTGCTGGACCGCGAGGTCGATCGCGGCGTGCGCCGGGGTGTCGAGGAACAGCAGTTGGGCGGCTCCCGTCGCCAGTACGGCCACAATGCGCGAGGCCGTGCCCGGCAACGGCTTGGCAACGAGCTTGCCGATCACCAGCTCGATCTCGCCCATCCGCCGCAGCGCCGTGGCGACGATCAGCCGGGTCTGCGCCCGGTCGCGGTCGGCGAGGTCCCTGTGGTGGGCAAAGGCCTTGGCGAGCGCCTCGTCGAGCGCGATGCGTCGCGCCATCACGGCTTCGACCGCTTCACTGGCCGCCAGCCGCGACGCGAGGCCGGGCGTTTGCGGCGCGCCCTCGCCGCCCTTTCCGCTCAAGGTTGCGCCATCATGTCGAACGCTTGCCCCAGGGGCTGCCGTCCTCGATCTGCCCCGTTTGGCCGCCCTGCCCGTCGCGGTAGACGACCTGCCCATCGGCGGTGATCTGACCCCAGTCGCGGGCAATCTCTTCCAGGCGCGCCACCCGGTTCTCCATCGAGGGATGCGTCGTAAAGAGACTGTCGGTGCCGCGTCCCGTCAGCGGGTTGACGATGAACAGGTGGGCGTGCGCGGGATTGGCCTCCGCGCTCGGATTGCGGATCCGCTGGCGGGCCGCATCGAGCTTCTGCAGGGCGGATGCCAGCCACAGCGGACGCTGGCAGATCCGCGCGCCGATCTCGTCGGCGTGGTATTCCCGCGAGCGGCTGATCGCCATCTGCACCAGGGTCGCGGCGAACGGGGCAGCGAGCATGACGACGACCGCGCCGATCGGCCCGAGCGGGCTCGATGAGCGGCGCCCGCCGAACCACAGGCCGAAATTGGCGAGCATCGAGATCGCGCCCGCGATGGTCGCGGTCATCGCCATGGTGAGCGTGTCGCGGCTCTTGACGTGGGCGAGCTCGTGGGCGATCACGCCCGTCACCTCCTCCTTCGTCAGCATCTCCAGCAGGCCGGTCGTCGCGGCGACGGCGGCATTCTCCGGGTTGCGGCCGGTGGCAAAGGCATTGGGCTGGGGATTGTGCATGACGTAGACGCGCGGCATCGGCAGCTCGGCGTTCTGGCTGAGGCTGCGCACGATGCCGAACAGCTCGGGGGCGGAAGCCTCGTCGGTCTCGACCGCCCCTTGCATCCGCAATACCATCTTGTCGGAGTTCCAATAGGCGAACAGGTTGATCGCGAGCGCGAGCCCGAGCGCGATCAGCATGCCCGTCTGCCCGCCGACAACGAGCCCGATGCCCATGAACAGCGCGGTGAGCAGGAGAACGAGGAAACCAGTGCGGATGAAGTGCATGCGTGGACGCCTGTGTGGGTTACGTTCGAGCCGAGCTATCTATATATGAGTTAGCCCCGCCGATTGAAGGGCCATCTGGGAGGCGATCATGAACGAGGAGGTCATTCAGGCGAGCGAAAGCGCCCCGCGCGAGCTGCCGCCGGCCGCACGCCGGGCGCTGGCCGAGGCCGAGGAGCGCCGCCGTAAGGCCGCCCTGGCGCAATCTCCCAGCGTGCCCGAGGTGGGCCGCACCGGTCCCGACCCGGTGCGCTACGGCGACTGGGAGAAGGGCGGCATCGCGTCGGATTTCTGAAGGCGTGGCGGCGCGGGGAGCCGGGCTTGCGCGGCCTCCTGCCGGGGCAGATCTCGCCTTGGTATGCTCAAGGCGTCTGGCCCAGCCGGCTCAGCGCCGTCGCAATGTCGGGATCCTTGCTGGCGAGGCTCTGAGCCTTGCGCAGATCGGCGATCGCTTCGCTCGTCGAGCCAATCAGCTCATAGGCGCGCGCCCGGTTGGCATAGGCGGTTGCATCGCCGGGCTCGAGCAAGATCGCCTGGGAGAAATCGGCGATGCCGCGGGCGTAGTCTCCGGCCGCGGAATAGACGGCGCCGCGATTGAGATAGGCATTGGCAAGCTTCGGGTCGAGCTCGATCGCCCGATCGAGGTCCGCGATCGCCTTGGCGTGCTCGCCTTTGACAAAATAGGTATAGCCGCGTTGGCTCAAGCTCGAAGGACTGCCGTTCGTCAATTGCACGAGCTTGTCGAAATCCGCCAGCGCGGCATCGATCTCGCCCGTTTCGAGCCGCAGCATGCCGCGGAACTGATAGGCGTCCGCGTAGCCCTGATCGTGCTCGATCGTCGCCGTGTAGCTGGCGACTGCTGCCGCGGTTCGGCTCAAATTCATCAGTGCGACGGCGCGATGAAAGTGACCAATTGCCGCCTGCGGATCGGCGGCGATCGCCCGGTCGAAGTCCATCAGCGCCGCACCGGCGTCACCTGTGGCGAGGTGGACGGCACCGCGGTTGATGAGGGCGTCCCGGTTGTCGGCGTCCTTGGCGATCAGCTCGTTGCAGGCTGACATCCGCCGCGCCAAGTCCGGGGCATGCGCGCAGTCCGCTGCGGCATCGGCGCGTGCGATCTCCGGCGACAGCACGAGGAACGCGGCAATCCAGAGAGGTCTCCACATCATCAACGTGCGCTCCAGAGGGGGATGTGGATCGAGTGTGGCGCCATCTTGACGATGCGGACAGATGGATGGTGACCGGGGTGAGCATTTGCCGCCAGCCGCATCGCGCCAAGCCCGTCGATGCGAGTGCAATCGCGCCCTTCCCGATTGCGCCATGATTCCTCCGGCGTTCGGCCACAGACGCGGACTAAGACCTCGCGCGGCTGCTGCAACTCGAGAATGGAGATGATGATGCGCTCTCATCTGATGATGTTGGCTGTCGCGTCGCTGGCTTTGGCAGCGGTCACGAGCGATGTCGGGGCAGCTGAGCCCCGGATCTCCGGGCCGTTCACCCACGCGAACCTGTCGCTCTACCTGCTGCACGGCCCGAGCGACGCGGGCCCGGTGCCGCTGACGCTCGCCGAAGCGCTGGAAAAGGGTGCTGTCACCGTGCATGAGACCGGTGACGTCAACGAGCTGGCGATCGAGAACTCGAGCGATCAGGAAATCTTCCTGCAGTCGGGCGACATTGTGAAGGGCGGACAGCAGGATCGGGTGGTGATGTCGAGCCTCATGCTCGCGCCCAAGTCGGGCCGCGTGCCGCTCGCGGCTTTCTGCGTCGAGCAGGGCCGCTGGTCGGCGCGGGGCGGTGAGGACGTGGCGACTTTCGCAGCTTCAGTCGCGGCATTGCCCTCCAAGGAAGCCAAGCTCGCGATGAAGGCTCCGGCCAAGTCCGCGGACGGTGCGTTCGGCTTGATGGGCACGAGCGAGCGCCAGCAGATGGTCTGGGAGAGCGTTGCCAACATCCAGTCGGCACTCTCCGACAAGCTCGCGGTGGCGGTCGCCTCCGAGCAATCGGCGACGAGCCTGCAACTCGCCCTCGAGAACCAGAAGCTCGCCGACGAGCGCGAGCATTTCGTGAAAGCCTTGAAGGATGTGGGCATGGTCGATAGCGACGTGATCGGCTTTGCCTTCGCGATCAATGGCGAGATCAACAGCGCCGATATCTATCCCTCCAATGGCCTGTTCCGGAAGATGTGGGAGAAGAGCCTCGCCGCCGCCGTGACGGAAGCGATCGGCAAGCGCGGAGCGACGGCCGTCGAGACGGCACCCGAGCCGGTGTCGGTCGCGGCCTTCATCGCGGGTGCCGGCAGCGGCAAGCCCGACGCTCAGAAGCTTTCCCAGGGCATCCTGCTCGAGACCCGCGATGGCGATCTCGCCTACCAGTTCGAGACGCGCCGCGCGGACGGCGGCCTCGTCCATCGCAACATTCTAGCCAAGTAGGCTCGCGCAGCTTCCATGCGCCGGGGGGACTTGCCCTGCGGCGTGGCCGGGGCTACCGGTCGCCTCCGCAAGCGGGGAGAGCGAGCGATGCCAGACTCAGGCGATCTGTTGCCAAGCTGGGGAGGGCGACCGGGCCGCAAGGTGCTGGTGCTGAGCTCGACGCCGCGGCCGAACGGCAACTCGCGCTGCCTCGCGGACGCGCTCGTCGAGGGCGCAAATGCCGCCGGGCACAACGCCGTGCTCGTCGACCTGCCGGTGCACGTGCGCCACTTCCTGCGCGACTGCCGGTCCTGCCGGCAGGCGGACGGCGCCTGCAGCATCGAGGACGAGCACAGCCGGGTGCTGCGTGAGCTCTACCTGCCGGCGGAAGCGGTCGTCTATGCCACGCCGATCTGGTGGTACGGCATCTCGAGCCAGCTGAAAGTCTTCATCGACCGGATCTTCTGTCACATGTCGGAGAGCTGCCCGGATGCAGCCGACGTCGTGAAGGGCCTGATGGGCAAGCGTGCGGCACTGCTGCTGTCGGCGGAAGAATCGAACTTTGCCGCCCGGCTCGGCATCGTCGAGCAGATCTCCGAGCTGTCTCGCTACCTCCATCATGATTTCGTCGGCGTCGTCACCGGC
>JANNSW010000177.1:0-12414 GCA_031403055.1 Hyphomicrobiaceae bacterium
TGATGGACCTCGAGGCTCGCGGCCTCAGGCCAGCCGCCAACCTCCTGCTCAATCGCTATCTGTTCGAGACCGGCTCGATCCTCGACATTCATGGCCTCGCGGCCCTGCCGCTCTGCATGGCTCTGCGTGCGGGTGTCAGGGCCATGACCACGCTCGAGCGCGGCAGCTTCCTTGCTGCTGGCGGCCGTACGTGCGTCTCGGCCCAGGCGCGCGCCTATCTCGAGTGGGCTCTCGGTGAGCTCGCGCCACGGCCGCCCCGGCTCGTTGCCATCGGCGGCCGGTCGGGAACGGGCAAGTCGACACTGGCGCGGGCCCTTGCCCCCTCCATCGGCCAGGGTCCCGGCGCCTTGCACCTGCGCAGCGATCTCGAGCGCAAGCGGCTGCTTGGCGTTACGGAAACGGGGCTGCTCGGGCCCGAGGGGTACGCACCAGCAGTGACGCGTGAGGTCTATCGGCGGCTCGGCCGCAAAGCGCGAGTGGCGCTGCTGGCGGGCGCCACAGTCGTTGTGGATGCAACCTGTCTCGATGCCGGCGCGAGGCAATTGATCGAAGGGGTGGCGCGGGCCGCGTCGACACCCTTCACCGGCTTGTGGCTGGTCGCGCCGGTCGACGTGGCGCTCGCTCGTGTCTCGCGTCGCGAGGGCGATGCCTCGGATGCTTCGCCCGCTGTGGTGCGCACCCAGTACAGCCAGGCAGTGAGCCCTGTCGGGTGGACCAGCATTGCCGCGGAGCATGGTCTCGACGATGTGCTCGCCATGGCCAGACAGGTGCTCGGGTTGTGATTTTTCCCTTGCTGGTCCTCGGCGTCGATCAGTCCATCGGCTGGGCCGGTGCCGGGAGGGCTTCGCTTTGCGACGGCACATGCGCCTGGAGGCCACGCTTCGTCATCGCATCCCAGGCCTCCTCGGCATCGTCGACGATATCGAACAGCCCGAGGTCGGAGCGCTCGATCGTGCCGAGCTCGATCATGGCGTCGAAATCCAGGACCTTGCGCCAGAAGCTGCGGCCAAACAGCACGACCGGCATCGGCGGGGCCTTGCGGGTCTGCTGCAGCGTCAGGATCTCGAACAGCTCGTCCATGGTGCCGAAGCCGCCCGGAAACACCGCCAGCGCGTTGGCCCGCATCGCCAGATGCATCTTGCGCATGGCGAAATAGTGAAACCGGAATGTCAGCTCCGGCGTCGAATAGGCATTGGGCTGCTGCTCGTGCGGCAACGAGATGTTGAAGCCGATGCTGGGTGCTCCCACATCGGCGGCGCCCCGGTTGGCAGCCTCCATGATGCCCGGGCCGCCGCCCGTGGCGATCACGTTGTCGCGCAGTGGCCGGTCGTTTGCCAGCGCGCCACCGCGCTCCGAGACGAGCCGGCCGAAGCGACGGGCCTCCTCGTACCAGCACGCAAGCCCCGCCCGCTTCCGGGCGATCCGCAGCGCTTGCTTGCCCTTGGCCGAGCCGATCAGCTGCTCTGCTTGCTCGGGCGATGGAATCCTGGCGCTGCCGAATACGACGACCGTCGATCGGACACCCCAATCGCGCAGCGCCAGCTCCGCCTTGCCGTACTCCATGGCAAAGCGCATCGCGCGCATCTCGTCCCGAAGCAGGAACTCGGTATCCTCGACAGCCAGCAGATAGCTGCGAGATCGCACCTGTGCTCCATTGTCGGCCATCGAGCCTCCATGTGATTGCCTGCCCGACAACGCTATCGGCCAGCGGCAGGGCGAGCTGCACTGATGGATTGCTCATACCAGAATGAAGGCTGGCGCACGGGCTTCGTGCAGTCGGCGACCTCGACGCCGCCACCGCACCGGGAACGCATGATCGATCGTGAAGCGATGTCGAGGAAGCTGCTCGCGAGCGGGCCGGTCCGCAGCGGCCAGCCCCGGTCAGCCTGGGTCGGGCTCGGTGCTGGCGCCGGTGCTCCGGCATTCCAAGCACTTGCGAGCTGCGGCCGGAATCAAGCGTATCGGCCAGGGCACGCGCAAAGGCTTGCTGGGGGGCGGCCTGACGTCCGCGGGTCAGGCGTCAGTGCGGGAGCCCGCCTGCCGGTCTGGCCGGAATGTCAAAAAGAAGCGGTTGTTTGCACAGAAGATCGGCGGCGCCCGCAGGATGATCGAGGCATCGAGCCAACGGCGGCATTGCCGTGCGTGCATGCAATCGATGCAATTCGATCGGGCCTGGGTGAAGTCGGCTCCCCGCGTGTTGCGGATGGCGGCGACCGGATCGACGCCAAGCCGCTCCATCACCTCGTCCATCAGCTGTGCCCCCGCGTTGACGCGTCGGTACTGGCTCCAGCGCTGCATCGGCCACCGCATGCTCCGCCTCCTCTCGCTCGCTCCGCAACAACTACCGGAGCGACGCCGGGCGCCGCCTTGATTCCGATCAAGGCGGGTTGCGCCGAGGCCCGCGCGGCGGTTGCAATCGCTGCGTCACCGGCCGGGAGGAGGTCGCCGGAGATCGCCACGTCACCGATCCGGCGTCGGTCGGCGCGGGCGCCATCAGTCCTTCACCCCGGCCCGGTGCGCGATGATCAGCCGGCCCGGCCGGTCGAGCGCTTGCATGTAGTTGAACGATTTGATCGAATCGACGGCCCAGACCCCGGCCTCCTCCAACCGGCGGATGTGGCCCGCATAGTCGTCCTCGACGAAATGCACTCCGTTCATGAAGATGACGACGAGGCTGCCGGGCTTCACCAGCCGCACGATCTCGGGAAAGCAGTGGGGCCCCAGATGTCCCGGCCCGAACGAGCCGACGCAGATCGCGGCGTCGTAGGCGGCGTCGGCAATGGGCGTGCGCTGGGTCAGGTCGCCGGCAATGAGGCGCCCGTAGAGACCCTTGGCCCGCGCCTTTTCCAGCATGCCCTGCGAGATGTCGAGCCCGTCGATGCCGGCAAAGCCGCGCCCCACCAGCTCCTCGCCGACGAGGCCGGTGCCGCAGCCCACATCGATGATCGCGGCCGGCTTCGCCCGACAATTGGCGGCAAAGGCCTCGGTCGCAATGATGTGGGCGGTGTAGCCGACGCCGCCGAGCAGGTCGGCCTCGTAGCTGCCTGACCATTCGTCATAGAGCGGTTGGGTCTGCCTGCCCGCCGCCTCGAAAGTCGCGAGCTTGGCCAGCATGCGATCGGGTTTCTTCTTCTCCATGCGCTTCCTGCTCCCTGCTGGATCCGGATCGGCTTTGCCCTACCCCATCGCCGCGCGCTTGGCATGCTGGTCGTGGTTGGCGCGCAACTGGCCATCGAGGAAGGCGCCATAGGTGGTCGCAGCAAAGCGCGGCGGGGTGCTGGCGTCAACACAACTCGCCAGCGGCGAGATCGCCGAGCGCAGGTCCGGGTCGAAGAAGAACGGGTAGGAGTAGCGCGCCCGTCCCGAGGCTCGAGGCGAAGGCGCGAGAGACCCGCGCCGCGTAGTGGATGCAGTGCGCCGCCTCAGGCGGAGGCCTGGCGCCCCGTGGAAAGGTGCCAAGCGGCTTGTTCTGTTCTACGGCGCGCGCAAGCTCTGGTTCCGCGCGGCGCGCCAATCGTGCGCGGTCCTACTCGCGCTTCAGCGTGAACGACTGCGCGTTCCCCGTGTCGGTGTCCTCCCAGACAAGGGTGTCCTTGTCCACGACCTTCACCTTCCAGACCTTCTTCCAGTCCTTGCCGCACTGCTGGGTGATCTGAGAAGCGGCATAGGCAATCGTGCACTCGGTCACGCCGCCCATGACCATCTTGCCGGTCTTGTCGAGCTTGTAGACCGTGCCCTCGTTGCCCGCGGCCAGACCCTTGCCATCGACGAGCTTCCACGACCCCACGAAGGGGGCAATCTCGCCGACAGCCTGCTGCTTTTCGCCACCGCTATCGCAAGCGGCAAGGAACACCGGTAGGGCGGCGAGCAGCGAATACAGACCCTTACGCATCGACAATCCTCCTCAGCTTTCGACAGCAGGCTTCCAGTGTTCTGACTCATTCATTTGGTGCCCCAAATGAATGGCCAGCCCACTAGCCAGCTCTTTGTTAGTGTTCCCTCTTTCCATTCATTGATCCAGCTTCGCCGGAATCGAATGAATGGGACGGAACACGAGCGGCACCACGACCAGGCATTGTCCTACTCGCCCTTGAACCGCGGCTCGCGCTTCTCGAAGAAGGCGCTGGTGCCTTCGAGATTGTCCTTGGTCATGGCGGTCTGCACCAGGCATTCGGTCTCGAAGTTGATCGCGCCTTCCAGCGAGGACGACAGCGCCGCGTCGATCATCGCCTTGTGCAGCTGTACGGCAACGGGAGCGCGGCTGGCAATGCGCTCGGCGAGCTTGCCGGCGACGTCGCGCTCCTGGCCGGGCTCGGCGAGCCGGTTGACGAGGCCGATGCGGTGCGCCTCGACCGCGTCGATGAACTCCCCCGTGTAGGCGAGCTCGCGGGCTTTGGCGAGGCCGATCTTCCTCGGCATGAAGAAGGTGCCGCCATTGGTGATGGTGACGCCGATGTTGACCTCGGGGAAGCCGAAGCGTGCGTCCTTGGCGGCCACCACCAGATCGCAGGCAAAGACCAGCTCGCAACCGGCGCCGACCGCATAGCCGTGCACGCAGGCGATCACCGGGAAGCGCGCGGCCCTGACGAGCTTGGTCGAGCTCTGCAGGGATTTCTGCCACTCGCGCAACTGCGCCGGGGTCAGGCGCCCCGCGACCATGTCCTCGTTGTGCTCCTTGATCTCGGCGACGTCGTGGCCCGCGAGGAAGGCGCGGCCCTCGCCAGCCAGCACCAGGCAGCGGATATCGCGGTCACGGTCGAGCGCATGCAGGTGGCCGTCGAGCTCCTCCCAGCTGTCGATCGTCATGGCATTCAGCCGGTCGGGGCGGTTGAAGAGGAGCCACGCCACATGGCCGCTCTTCCTGATGATGAAGCGCTCCGACTTGGCGCTAGATTTTGCTTTGCCTGCGGCCATGGCCAATGCCTCCACTTGTGCGTCGTTCGGCCTGGACGATAGCAGGTCAGCGGCGGCCATGGCCTGCCGGAACGGAATTGCAGCCTGCCGGTGAGCGCGCTTGCGGGCAGCTCCCAGCCTGCGCGAAACTGCGCGAGCGTGTAGGCCTCAGGTCCGCTTGGCGCTGAAGAAGCGGATGACCGAGCGAATCGGGTTGGGTGCGGCCTGGCCGAGCCCGCAGATCGAAGCGTCCGCCATGGTCTGGCACAGCTCTTCCAGCAGCGCCTCGTCCCAGACGGGGGCATGCATCAGCTTCACCGCCTTCTCGCAGCCGGCCCGGCAGGGCGTGCACTGGCCGCAGCTCTCGTCCTCGAAGAAGCGCAGCAGGTTGAGGGCTGCCTTACGCACATCATCCTGGTCCGACAGCACAACCACCGCGTGGCTGCCGACGAAGCACCCCAGCTCGGCGAGCTTGCCGCCGAAATCGAGCGGCACGTCGCCCTCCGCTGCCGGCAGAATCCCACCCGAGGCACCGCCCGGCAGGTAGGCTGCGAACGCGTGACCGCTCGCCATGCCACCGCAGCGCTCGATCAGATCGCGAACGGTCGAGCCGGCCGGCGCCACCACCACGCCAGGCGATTGCACGCGGCCCGAGACCGAATAGGACCTGAGGCCTTTGGAGCCGTTCTTGCCTTGGGACGCGAACCAGTCCGCGCCCTTCTCCACGATGTCGCGCAACCAGAACAGCGTCTCCACATTGTGGTTGAGGGTCGGGCGTCCGAACAAGCCGACCTCGGCGATGTAGGGTGGGCGGTGACGGGGCAGGCCGCGCTTGCCCTCGATGCTCTCGATCATTGCGGATTCCTCGCCGCAGATGTAGGCACCCGCGCCGCGTCGCACCTCGATGCCGCGCGCCTTCGTCAGGCCCGCCGCATCCAGCTTGGCGATCTCGCGCGCGAGGATCTCGAGCACGGCGGGATACTCGTCGCGCATGTAGATGTAGATGCGCTCCGCCTCGACCGCCCAGCCGGCGATCAGTGCGCCCTCCAGGAACCGGTGGGGGTCGAGCTCCAGCCAATAGCGGTCCTTGAAGGTGCCGGGCTCGCCCTCGTCGCCATTGACCGTCATCAGGCGCGGCGCCTGATAGCCGCGCACGAATTGCCATTTGCGCCCTGCCGGGAAGCCCGCGCCGCCCAGGCCCCTGAGGCCGGCGTCGGACAAGGTCGTGATCAAATCCTCGACCTTGCGCTCGCCCGCGAGGCAGGCGTCGAGCAGGGCGTAGCCACCATCCTTGCGATAGGCCTCGAACGAGAGATAGTCGGGCAGGTGCGCGTGCCGGTCGCCGCTGGCGACCACTTTGGCGACCGCTTGGGGTGTGGCATGCTCCACGTGCAGGTGTCCGACCTCGCAGACCGGGGCAGCGTCGCAGCGGCCCATGCACGGCGCCCGCACCACGCGGACGGATTTCGGATCGTTACTGGCCCGCAGGGCCGCGAGCAGCTCTTGCGCGCCCATCATCTCGCAGGTGAGCGAATCGCAGACGCGGATGGTGGTGGCGGGCGGCGGCGTCTCGTCCTCCTTCACCACATCGAAATGGGCATAGAACGTCGCGACCTCGAACACCTCGGCCTGGGGTATGCTCATCTCCTCGGCGAGCGCGCGCAGATGCGCGGCCGAGAGATGGCCGTATTGGTCCTGGATCAGATGCAGGAGCTCGATCAGCAGGTCGCGCCGGCGCGGGCGCTCCCCGATCAGGGCACGGATATCGCCGAGCCCCGCCTGATCGAGCTGGCGGCCCTTGGTGAAGGGCCGGGCCTTGCGCCGTGTCCTATCCTGCACGTCAGCCATTGGCTCGATCCCTGTCGACAGTTCGGTTGTGCGTTGAAGCTTCGGTGGGCCGCGCGCGCCGCACCATCGCCAAGCCTAGGCGAGCCGAGCGGGGGTCGCCATAGCCTCGAGCGACCCCGTTTGTCGCAGCCGTAGCGCGCTGTCCGTCAGAAGATCACCACGCCGCGGATCGATTCGCCCTTGTGCAGCAGATCGAAGCCCTTGTTGATGTCGTTGAGCGGCATGGTGTGGGTGATCATCGGGTCGATCTGGATCTTGCCTTCCATGTACCAGTCGACGATCTTGGGCACCTGGGTCCGGCTCTTGGCGCCCCCGAAGGCGGTGCCCTTCCAGACCCGGCCCGTCACCAGCTGGAATGGGCGCGTCGCGATCTCCTTGCCGGCTCCGGCGACGCCGATGATGACCGAGACGCCCCAGCCCTTGTGG
The DNA here is from genome assembly GCA_031403055.1 of Hyphomicrobiaceae bacterium. Classification (GTDB taxonomy): domain Bacteria; phylum Pseudomonadota; class Alphaproteobacteria; order Rhizobiales; family Hyphomicrobiaceae; genus JANNSW01. The sequence continues at coordinate 7,168 of JANNSW010000177.1, forward strand.
CAGCACTCGAGCGCCTGGCGCATGACGTTCACATTGCCGATGCACTCGAACGAGTAGTCGGCTCCCCCCTTCGTCAGGTTGACGAGATAGGGCACGAGATCGGCGCCGACCTCCTTGGGATTGACGAAGTGGGTCATGCCGAACTTCTCGCCCCAGGCCTTCTTGGCGGGGTTGGTGTCGACGCCGACGATCATGTTGGCGCCGGCCAGCCGCAGGCCCTGCAGCACGTTGAGGCCGATGCCACCCAGGCCGAACACCACGCAGTTGGAACCGGGCTCGACCTTGGCGGTGTTGATGACCGCGCCGATGCCTGTCGTCACGCCGCAACCGACGTAGCAGACCTTGTCGAAGGGGGCGTCCTCACGGATCTTGGCGAGCGCGATCTCCGGCACCACGGTGAAGTTCGAGAAGGTCGAGGTGCCCATGTAGTGCAGGATCGGCTCCTTGCCGCGGGCGAAGCGGCTGGTGCCGTCCGGCATCATGCCGCGGCCCTGCGTGAGGCGGATCGACTGGCAGAGATTGGTCTTGGGGTAGAGGCAGTAGTCTCACTCGCCGCACTCGGGCACATAGAGCGGGATGACGTGATCACACAAATAGACGCTGCTCACGTCCTAGCCGACATCGACGACGATGCCCGCGCCCTCATGACCCAGGATCGCCGGGAAGAGGCCCTCGGGATCATCGCCGGAGAGCGTGTAGGCATCGGTGTGGCAGATGCCGGTCGCCTTGATCTCGACCAGCACCTCGCCGGCCTTGGGCCCCTCGAGCTCGACGGCCATCACCTCCAGCGGCTTGCCTGCGCCTACGGCCACGGCTGCACGGGTCTTCATCTCGCTCGTCCTCCCTGATGACGTTGCAGCAGTTTATGCCAACGACCGCCGGGATCGGGCAAGCCCAAACTCGCAAGGCCCAAATTTGCAAGGCAGACGGGCAGGCCGGCCCGGATGATCGGGTCGGCCTGTTGGTTGCCTACCGGCCAGCATCCGGGCTGCGCTGGAACTTGCGCTTCACGCGGGGCGCTGCCTCGAGCCGCTTGGCCGTCGGCGCGAGCTTGCCCCAGAGCAGCACCTCCGCACGGGGACCGCGCTTGCGCTCCGCCACATAAACCAGCTCGACGCGGCTGATCGCTCTGCGGTCACCCCGCAGGTCGTAGGCCTGGGTCCGCTCGCCTTCGGGAATGAGCGTGCGGACGTTGAGCGTGTCGGATTGTCCGTTGCCGTAGATCACCCGGGCCTGCAGCACCTGGATGTCGCGATTGAGCACGGAGAGGCCGAGTGCCGTGAACGGACCCTCGGCGATCCCGACCTCGATCACGTCGCGATCCAGACCCATGTCGACGCTGCGCTCACCGAGCAGGTCCCAACCCTTGCCGAAATCGGCCGACCGGGGGATCACGATGCCGCCGGGCTCGGGTTCCACCCCGATGACGCCGGGTTTGCCCCAGACCGCCACCGCGGCCCGCGGGCCGCGCCGCCGGTCGGAGGAATAGATGAGCTCGATCCGCCGGATGCCGCGCGCATTGCCGGTGAGATCGATTGGGCGCGAGCGCTCGCCATCGCCGATCAGCGCCCTGACGCGCAACTCCTCCGAGCGGCCGTTGCCATAAATGACGCGTAGCGAGAGGATCTCGACCTCGCGTCCGCTGACGGTCAACCCGATGGCGCTGAAGGGTCCCTCGCCCCGGCCGACCTCGATCACATCGCGGTCGAGACCCATATCGACGCTGCGGCTGCCGAGCAGTTGCCAGCCGCGCCCGAAATCGGGAGCAGGTGGCGGCGGTGGCGGGGCCACCTCGGCGATCCGGCCGAACACGAACACCTCTGGCGGCGCGCTGCGGCGGCGGTCGGACGTGTAGACGAGCTCGATCCGCCGGATGCCGCGCACATCGCCGGCCAGATCGAGCGGGCGCGTGCGCTCGCCATCGCCGATCAGCGTCCTGATGCGCAGCTCCTCCGAGCGGCCGTTGCCGTAGACGACGCGCACCGAGAGCACCTCGACCTCCCGGCCCCGAACCGCAAGCCCGATGGCACTATAGGGCCCCTCGCCGCGTCTGACCTCGATCACGTCGCGGTCGAGACCCATGTCGACGCTGCGGCTGCCGAGCAATTCCCAGCCACGACCGAAATCGGGAGCGGGAGCCGGCGGCCTGGGTGGCGCTTTGCGTCCAAACACCGCGACCTCGGCGCGGGGACCGCGGCGCCGGTCGGAGGAATAGACGAGCTCGATGCGTCGGATGAAGCGGCGATAGCCGGTGAGGTCGAGCGGCCGGGTGCGCTGGCCATCGCGCAGCAGCGCGCGGACCTCGAGGGCTTCCGTCTCGCCATTGCCGTAGACCACGCGCAGCGAGCGCAGATCGATGTCGCGCCCGCTCACCGAAAGACCGATAGCTGCGAATGGTCCGTCGCCATGATCGAGCTCGATCACGTCGCGATCGAGCCCCATGTCGACGCTGCTGGTGCCGAGCAGCGCCCAGCCCGGTCCGAAATCGGGTGGCAGGCGGCGGCCCACGTCCTGGATGCGGCCATAGATCTCGACCGAGGGCTGCGTGCTGGGAAACAGCACCAGCCGGCGCTGCACGAGGTCGATGCGATCGATGCCGCGCCCGAACGGGGGCAGCTCGATCTCGCGCTCGCCGAAGGAAGCCGATGCCAGCCGCTCGGCGGGAACCTCATAGGTCGAGCCGTCCTCGTAGACGATCGTCATGCGGAGCACGCGAACGCCCTGGTGCGAGACGACGAAGCGCAGGCCGTCGACCTTGGGCGAGCCCAAGAGATCGATGCTGTCGCGGTCGATGCCGAGGCCGACCCGCGTCACGCCGAGCGAGACCCAGTTCTCGTCCTCAGCCGCTGCCGGCAAGGCCGAGGCCAGCATTGCCAGCCACAAGGCGAGCCAAAGCCCGATCCGGTTTCCGCGTTTCATCATACGCCACACTCCCTTTCGACCGCCGGCGCGGCAGCTCTACCCGCACTCAAATCCGCGATTTGGTCATTACGATGAACATGGGTGGCGGGGCGATAGGTATTTTCACTTGGCGAGATGGACCCTTCTCCACATTCCCATTGGCATCGTCGGTCCGCTTCGTGGGTTCACGATATGCCGCACAGTTCAAGCCGAGGACGCCCCCACTTCGAAACAGCGCTCATGTGTCGGCGGCAGCAGCGAGCGAGGTCAATGTCCTCAGCGCGGGCATTTCCTTGCCTAGACCATCGATCGTGGTTAAACTGAGTTCGGGATGAGCTGAGTGAAGTCCGAGCCACCGACCTTGAGGCGCCTTGAACACGACCTTGGGAAAGCGGCGTGAATCGGATGCGGCAAACTGGTGTTTCGGTGACAGCAGTGCGGGGGGGGGCTATGACCGACTCGGAGAAAACCTCGAAACGGGATTTTGAGTATGACATTTTCATCAGCTACAATCGTTCGCGCCGGCTCAATTCGTGGATAGACAAGGATTTTTACCCAACGCTTTGCGAGTACCTGGAGGTCGATCTCGCCAAGAAGGCGCGCGTCTTCTGGGATGTGCAGGACATGCCGGTCGGGGTCCCATTCCCGCCTGTGCTGGAGAAGAAACTGCAGCGATCCCGGTGTATGATTGCGCTGCTGTCCAGGGGTTATTTTCAATCACCGTGGTGTGTCGCCGAATGGAATTATTTCTCAAGACGATCGTACGATGGCGTTAGTCGAAGTGGGCTCGAATCCCGAATATTCCCGATCCGCTGGCACGGGGAAATTCCGGAGCAGGTTTCATATTTGAACCCCTTGGACTTCACTCCATATTCAGTTGTTGGAATAGCGTGGATCAACGGACCGCGTTACTTCGAATTTCAAAATAAAATGCAGTCTCTCTCAAAAATAGTTGCAGACGTCATTGAAGGCGAACCAGCGGAGCAGGCAACGGATCGATCGACGATCCACACTCGTCGAGAGTGCGCAGAGCCGCAATCTGAAGACCAGGGGGTCTTATCCTGGCGTCCACCAATTCGGAGCTGGGATCCTCGCCTCAACGTGCCTCGAAGCCGTTCGACGCACTGAGCCTCATGGAGCACGGCCCCAATGTCAACGCGGGACCACAATGACGGCAAAGATGGCATCGTCTGCACCTTCTATTCTTACAAGGGCGGCGTCGGCAGGTCGATGGCGCTTGCCAATGTGGCAGCACTTCTTGCTGGAGACGGCTACAAGGTGCTCATTGTCGATTGGGATCTTGAGGCGCCTGGTCTGCACAAATATTTCACGACATATCTTGATGAGGAGGCGGATGAGTATCGCAGCCTTGTCGATGCGCAGGGTGTTGTAGATTGGATACATGCCTTTAAGCACGGAAAGGATGTAGATTGGCGTAGCTACACTACCCCGATTGGTTTTCCTGGTCTGCTTGGCTCGCTCGACATCATCAAGGCTGGCGCCTCAGGCGCCCAATACGCCCTGAAGCTCGGTGAGATCAACTGGATCGATCTGTTTGTAAGAGAAAAGGGCGGGCTTGGCCCCTATTTCGAAAAAGTGCGCAGCGAATGGATGGAGAGCTATGATTTCGTCCTGATCGACAGCAGAACCGGCGTCAGCGACGCAGGAGGCATTTGTACGGTGGTTTTTCCTGATTTACTCCTCGTGTTCTTTACAAGCAACGAGCAGAGTATTCAGGGATGCGTTTCAGTCGTGGAGATGGCACGCGATCGTCGACAGGAGTGGCCGGCAGAACGAGGGCAATTGATCGCCCTACCGGTTTTGACACGTGATGAGGTTAATGCTGAGTATCTTCAATCCTCGCAATGGCGTGATTACGTGGCGCGCGTCATGAAGCGTTTTTATGATGACTGGCTGCCCAGGGCGGTTGACGCAAGTGAGGCTTTGCGACGCCTCTACGTGCCATATCAGGCTTACTGGGCATTTGGTGAACGGATGCCGGTGGTCGAACGGCCAGAGGATATGCGCGATCCAGCAAGCCTGAGCGCGGCCTATCGAAGACTTGCGACACTGATCGGTTCTAGGCTCGATTGGGAGTCTCTTGAGGTCGCGGTTGACGCAAGTGAAATGCAGCGCCTGAGAGGACATCTGGATTTGCTCGAGACGACTGTAAGGGAGCGAGACGAAAAAATCTCCCAGGAGGAGCAGCAAATCACAGATCTAACCGGGAAAACATCCAGGCAAAAAAAGAAAACCCGAAAATTGAAACGCCGTACGGTGTTGCTGGGGATGGGTGGCTCGGCAGGAGCGATGGCATTTGGGGCAATCGGCTACTACCTTGGGTTG
>JANNSW010000178.1:0-28874 GCA_031403055.1 Hyphomicrobiaceae bacterium
GACATCGAGGCGATGCTGCGCGAGCGCATGCCCGAGTGGAAGCAGCGCTATCCGGGCGTCGAGGGGCTGAAGGTCGCCGTGATGGGCTGCATCGTCAACGGGCCGGGCGAGAGCAAGCACGCCGACATCGGCATCTCGCTGCCCGGCACCGGCGAGACCCCCGCCGCCCCCATCTTCATCGACGGGAAAAAGGCGATGACGCTGCGCGGCCCCAGCATCGCCGAGGAGTTCCAGGCGATCGTCGAAGGGTACGTGGCGAAACGGTTCGGGCGGGCGGGGTAGGGCCGTGGGTTCTGTCGCAGCTCATCCCTGCATCGTTCTACGTCCGCGGGCCAGCCAATAGCCGATGAGGCCGGCGAGTGCGGCCTCGAACACGACGAACAACAGCCCGGCCTGAACTTGTGTAAACGTCTTTTCGCCCTCCGCCGTGAGGAACATCAGGTTCGTCGTAGCGATCAGGCTCGAGCCGAAAACCGCGATCAGAAGCCAGCGGAACAGGCTACGAAAGGCCGGTAGCACGATACTCACGCCCGCGATTGTGCCGACCGACGTGAGCACGCCGAGCAACAGTCCGGATGTGAAGTGCCGGTACCTGGCCTGCAGGACGCGCACCTGCCTTGTCAGCTCCTCGAATGCCTTGGTGGTTTCAGCAGTCGCCACGCCTGCAAGCTTGTCCTCAAGTGCAGTGATCTTGCCGAGCACAATGGTGAGGTCCGAGCTGACCAGATCGGTGTCCTTATGGGTATAGGACGTGAATAGACTATGCAGCCCGAGCCACATCACGAGCACAACCGCGAACGGCACGGCCGCGACCCACCAGCGGCGCAGACCCCACCAGTATGCCCCACCCCCGATCACCGCACCGAATGCGGCGCCCACGCCCGGAGCTAGCTTTAGGAACGCGTTGTCCTGAACGAGCGACAGGCCACGTTCATCGAGCGTCAACATGCCAGCGAGCCCTGACAGTGCGCCAAAACACGCCATCAAGGCGGCAATCTTGAGTGCGTGATCGAGGCTACGCAGCTCATCGACAGCCGCAGCCGTCTCGGCGACTACGTCGCCCTTGGGCTCGAGAATGGTCACTGCCCTCGCAAAGGCGGGCACATCCGCCATGGGCGTCGGAGCCACCATCACGGGGAGTAGCCGATTGTTTGCAGTCCGCCAGTGCTGGCGTGCGAACTCGAGCTCGGTCAGCGTGAACCGGCCCGGTGCGACCGAATCTGGGCTGATCAGGAATACGAGCAGATCACACTTCTGAAGTGCCGCCTGGATCTGCTCACCGAAACTGCGGCCGGGGGGAAGATCGTCGCGGTCGAGAAAAACGTCATGGCCGCGAGCGCGGAGTGAAAAGGCGATCGGCTCGGCGATCGAGCGTTGCTCCTTGGCATAAGTGATGAAGATGTGCATGACCTCCCCCGTCCCTGAACTTCTTCAATCACGAGGGAAGCACAGAACCCGGTGCCAGGCTACTTGCCTCAGCCCACCTCTCCCACCCCCCCCTCAACTCGCACTCTCCCGGTCCCACAGCCCCTGCAGCCGCAGCGCGGCGGCATGGGCGAAGCGCAGCGTCACGGCCTTGCGCCGGCTGCCGGCGAGCGGCGTCACTGGGGCCTCGCGAAGAATCTCCGCGCCGTAGCGGTCGGCGACGATCAGGCCCGTTTCGACCGGCAGCAGCTCGCGTGGAAATTCGGGCGCCACCGCGAAATAGAGCCGGTCGCACCATTGCCGGTAGTCGGGCCATTTGGTGTCGCCGCGGAAATCCTCGATACTCGACTTGACCTCGACGATCGCGATCTCGCCCGTGCGCGACAGCGCGACCACGTCGGCTCGGCGCCAATCCGCGAGCACCAGCTCGGTCACGGTCGCATTTCCCAGGTCGCGCAGCAGCCGGCTCACGCCACGCGCGATCGCGAGAGCGCCCGCCGACTGCCGGCCATCCACGGGACCGGCCGCAAGGCCAGCGGCCGGCACCTTGCTGTCGTCATCCGCGCTCGCCATGGCAAAATCCCGTCAAGCTGTTCCCACGTCCGCTCATTCTGCTCTATGGTGCGGCGCATAGTTGCCGTGCGTTGCGAAGGGTCGGTAGTCCAAATGAGCTCACCATCCGATTGGATGAAGTACCTGATGCCGTTCAAGCGCAACAAGCCGGGCGAGGGGGCAGCCGGTTCTGGGCTTCCGGTTGCAGCCTTGCGCCGGACGGTCGAAGCGGCAAGCCTCGGCTTCGAAACGACTGCCGACCTCGAGCCGATCGAAGGGCTGATCGGCCAGGATCGGGCGCTGCAGGCGATCGAGTTCGGCGCGAGCATCCGCCAGCGCGATTTCAACCTGTTCGTACTGGGGCCGCCCGAATCCGGCAAGAGCACGGCGGTGCGAGGTTTTCTCGAGAAGAAGTGCGCGGGCGAGCCTTCGCCCCCCGACTGGGTCTATGTCAACAACTTCCAGGATCCCGATCGGCCGCGCGCCCATGCGCTCCCCAAGGGCCGCGCCGATCGTCTCGCCAAGGCGATGATCGAAACCATCGAGGAGCTGAAGACGGGGCTGCCGGCGGTGTTCGAGGGCGACGAGTACCAGGGCCGCCGGCGTGCCATCGACGAGGAGTTCCGCAGCGGCCACGAGCAGCAGTTCGAGGTGATCGCGGAGCGGGCCAAGGCCCAGAACATCGCGCTGCTGCGCACACCCAACGGCTTTGCGATGGCACCGATGGCCGAGGGCAAGGTGATCGAGCGCGAGGTGTTCGAGACGCTGGTGGAGGCGACCCGCAAGGAGTTCGAGCAGAAGATCGAGGCGCTGCAGAAGGAGCTCGAGCTGATCCTCGAGGAGATGCCGCGCAGCCAGAAGGAGCGCCGCAAGCGCCTGCAGACCCTCAACGAGGAGGTCGCCGAGCTGGTGGTGCGCCAGGCCATCTCCGATGTCCAGGCCGAGTTCGAGGATTTGAGCGAGATCAAGGCGTTCCTGGCCGAGGCCAAGCACGATCTCATCCGCAATGTCGGAATTTTCCTGGCCGAGGGCGAGGAGGCCAACGGCATGGTGAGCCAGCCTGTCGATACGGTGCGCGACGCCCGCTTCCGGCGCTATCTGGTCAACATCGTCGTCTCGAGCGAGCACCAGCCCGATGGCGCTCCCATCATCGAGGAGCTCAATCCGGTCTACGGCAACCTGATCGGGCGGGTGGAGCATATCGCGCGCATGGGAGCGCTGCTGACCGACTTCCTGCTGATCAAGCCGGGCGCGCTGCATCGGGCCAATGGCGGCTATCTGCTGATCGACGCGAGGAAGCTGCTGACGGCGCCGTTCGCGTGGGAAGCGCTGAAACGCGCGCTCAAGTCGAACGAGATCAAGATCGAGCCGCCGGCCGAGGCGATGGGCATGATCTCGACGCAGACGCTCGAGCCCGATCCAATTCCCCTCGACGTCAAGGTCGTGCTGTTCGGCGACCGGCAGCTCTACTACCTGCTGATCGCCCACGACCCGGATTTCCAGCGGCTGTTCAAGGTGCAGGCTGATTTCGACGAGACGATCGATCGTGACAACGGCAATCACCTGGCCTATGCGCGCCTCATTGCCTCGATCGTGTCGAAGCACGAGCTGATGCCGGTCGATGCGAGCGGGATAGCCCGCCTGATCGAGGAGGGGACGCGCCTCGCCGACGACAACCGCAAGCTCTCGCTCGAGATCGGGCGCCTGGCCGACATCGTGCGGGAGGCCGATTATTGGGCGACCGCCGCCGGGCGGGCCACCATCAGCCGCGCCGACGTGGCCCGCGCGGTCGCCCAGAGCATCCGCCGCGCCGACCGGGCCCGCGACAAGACCAACGAGAGCTTCGAGCGCGAGATCATGCTGCTCGATACCAGCGGCGCCAAGGTCGGGCAGATCAACGGGCTGTCCGTGCTTTCGTTGGGCAACTTCGCGTTCGGCCGGCCGAGCCGCATCACCGCCCGCGTGCGCATCGGCGCTGGCCGGGTCACCGACATCGAGCGCGAGGTCGAGCTCGGCGGGCCGCTCCATTCCAAGGGCGTGATGATCCTCTGGGGCTTCCTCGCCGGCCGCTATGCCCAGGACGTGCCGCTGGCGCTGGCCGCCAGCCTCGCCTTCGAGCAGTCCTATGGCGGGGTCGATGGCGACAGCGCGTCCTCGGCCGAGCTCTATTGCCTGTTGTCGGCGCTGTCTGGCGTACCGATCAAGCAGTCGTTCGCCGTCACCGGCTCGGTCAATCAGCTCGGCGAGGTGCAGGCGATCGGCGGCGTCAACGAGAAGATCGAGGGCTTCTTCGACATCTGCAAGGCCCGCGTCCTCACCGGCGAGCAGGCCGTGCTGATCCCCAAGGCCAACATCCAGCACCTGATGCTGCGCGAGGACGTGGTGGAGGCGGCGCGTGCGGGCAAGTTCGCCGTGCATGCGGTCGCAACGATCGATGACGGGATCGAGCTGTTGACGGGAGTTGTCGCCGGCGAGACCGGCAAGGACGGTCTCTTCCCCAAGGGCAGCATCAACCGGCTAGTCGAGGATCGCTTGCGAGGCTTTGCCGAGACCCGCAAGAGTTTCGGCCAGAGCGAGGAGAAGGCCGGGAAGCCAGTATCATGATGAAGCAAAGGCAAGCGAGTGCATCCTGTGTGATCCTCCAGACCCGAACGGCGGTGCCGAACCGGTTGGCGGTCGAGGCAGCGTTCGATCTGGCGCGGGGGCTGCGTTTCGAGCTGCAGAGCCTGTTTGTCGAGGACGAGCGGCTGTTCTCCCTCGCCTGCCTGCCGTGTGCCCGCGAGGTTACGATCGGGGGACGTCCCAGCCGAGCCTTGTCGCTCGAGCGGCTGCAGCAGGAGATGCGGCTCGCCGCGAGTGCGGTCAGGCGCGAGTTCGAGCGCCTCGCCAAGGCGGCCGAGATCCCGTTCCGGTTCGGGATCGTCAGGGACGACCCTGGCGCGGCGCTCGACAATTGCTGCCGGCAGGGTGCCATCCTGTCCTTTGCCGAGCCGGTCGGGGCCCACGAGGTGGCGCGGATTGCCGGTTTGATGGGCGACGAGCGCGGCCTGGGGGGCGTGATGCTGGTCGGCCCGCGCGGGCGACGGCGATCCGGGCCGATCGTGATGGCGGTCGAGCGGCTCGAGGACGTGGGCGAGCTGCTGCGTTTGAGCGAGCAGCTCCGCTCGCCGGTGCATCGGCGGATCGTCGTGCTGCTGTTGGCCGAGGACCGCGCGCGCCTTGCCCGGCTGGAAGCCGATACCCGCCGCATGATCGGGTCGACGCGCGAGACCCAGTTGGCGATGGCGGAGACCAGTCGCGGCACCGCAGCCGTGATCGCGAGCGCCCTCGACCGGTTGGCTGGCGGCTTGCTCGTCACCCGTCTCGCGGGCGGGCTGGCCCCCGAAAGCCGCCAGCTGGCGCTGCTGATCGCCGCGATCGAATGCCCTGCGCTGCTGATGCGCTAGTGTTCTGGCACAATCAAAAAGTACCCGTTTCCCCGGCCGACCACAGGTCGAGCCGGGGTCCAGGAGTCGCGCGGAACGGTCTTGCCATTGGCTCCTGGATCCCGGATCGCTGCCGTCGTGCCGGCGGCGTGCTTCCGGCACCACGGCGGCGTCCGGGAAGACGGGTACCAAATGAATGCGTCGGAACACTTGCGTTCCGGAGCCACAAGCTCCCATACCAAAACCGTCCTGCCCGCGTCATGGCAAGCCGTGCTCCGCACGGAAGGCGGGCATCCAGCCAAATCTCCACGCGACATCGGCTGCTTGTCTGGATTCCGGCCTGCGCGGGAAAGACGTGAGAGGATGTGTAATGTGACCCGATCAGTGGAGAATGCGGGTACGAGCGTAGGCAAGCGAGAGCACACGAGCGAACCAATTCCGACATTCAGGTCGCGGTTTCGGCGTGCTGGCCTCACGCGCTTTCCGGCCACATGTCGCCGAGCCGGAAGCCGGTCGGGAACGGATCGCTCGGGTCGAGCACATATTGGTGGAAGGCGGTGATCCAGCCGCGCCCGGAGATCTTGACCCGCACGGTCGCCAGGCTGCCGATGCGGCCGACCTCGTAGACCTCGCCGAAGAATTTCGTTCCGATCAGGCTCTCGTGGATGAATTTCTCGCCCGTCCCGATCTCGCCCTTGGCATGCATGATGGCGAGGCGCGCGGTGGTGCCGGTGCCGCAGGGGCTGCGGTCGTGGCGGCCGGGCGAGACGATGACGGTGTTCTTGGCCGTCTTCACCCCGTTCTCGACCCGCATGGGACCCGCGAACAGCGTCTGGTTGATGGTGTGGATCTCCGGGTTCTCCGGATGCACCGCCGGCAGCTGCACGGCCGCGGCCCGCTTGATCTTCTCGCCCAGATCGACCATGTCGCGGGCTTCGGAATTGTCGAGCTTCAGCCCGAGCGCGCTGGCGTCGACCATGACGTAGATCATGCCGCCATAGGCGACGTCGGCCGTGACCGTGCCGACGCCCGCCACCTCGACCGGCTTGCGCAGCTGGAACACGAAGGCCGGGACGTTCTTGAAGCCGACCCGCACGCACTTGCCGTCCTTGCATTCGGCCTCGACCTCGACGAGGCCGCCCGGGGCCTCCAGCGTCAGGCGCGTCACCGGCTCGACCATCTTCAGCATGCCGGTCTCGAGCAGTGCCGTCACCGTGCAGATGGTATTCGTCCCCGACATCGGCACGTAGTAGTCGCTTTCCATGATGACGAAGCCGGCGTCGGCTGCCGGATTGGACGAGGGCAGCACCAGGTTGACGCATTGCATGACCTTGCCGCGCGGCTCGTTCAGCAGGAAATTGCGCAGATCGTCGGCCTTCGTCTCCAGGTGCTTCATCTTGTCGAACATGGTCTTGCCGGGCACGTCGAGCACGCCGCCGGTAATGACCTCGTTCAGCTCGCCCTCGGCATGCACGCCGACGACAGTGATCATTTTGGAGAAACGCATGGAAGCCCCCTTGCCAGCGGGATGTGAACGCTGGGTCTCCCCGGGCAATTCCGGAGTGAGCCCAGCTTACGTCATTGCGGCACTGCGGCCAAATTCTGAGCGGGGGAGGTGTCGAGAATTCGGCTGGCTCCGGGCTGCCCGCGCGCGGCCCGGGCTCAGTCGAGCTCGGCTTCCGCCTCGATCTCGACGTCGTAGTCCCCGATTAGGCCCGAGACCTCGATCAGCGTGTTGGCGGGCCGGATTTCGCCGAAGTAGCGGCCGTGCACGCGCGCAACCGGCTCCCATTGGCTCCGGTCGCGCAGATAGATGCGCGTCCTTACGACGTCGCCGAGGCCGCCGCCGGCCGCCGCGAGGCTCGCCGCGATCTTGTCGAGGATGTACACGGTCTGGCCGGCCGGATCGCCCCCGCATACGACCGTGCCGCTGCCATGGGTCGCGGTGGTGCCGCTGACGAGGATGCGCTTGCCGACGCGCATCGCCCGCGCGTAGCCAGCGATCGGCTCCCAGACGCTGCCGGTATCGACCCGAAGCCTGCCCGGCCGACCCGCAACCGGGCTGGCGGCAAAGACCTTGGGCAGACTGTCGAGGTGATGGCTCAAGTCGCCCGACGCGGTGAGGAAAGGTGGCTTGCGGTACTCATCGCCGCAATCGCCGGGGATCGGCTTCATGTGAGCGAGCGCCGCGTCGAGCAGGCGCCGGTCATCGCGATCGAGCTGAAACGAGAACACGGCGAGGTTCCCGGCGCGATGCTCGCTTTCGCCCAGGCGCGCGCCGATGATGACGCCCGCGACCGCGGCATGATCGAGCACCCAGCGGGTCGCGACGTTGGCGATCGAGACTTGATGGCGGCGGGCAATGCGTGACAACGAGTCCAACAATCCCTGGAACACGTCCCAGCCGGCGGCAGCATTGATGAAGCGCTTGTACTTCATCTTGCTCCAGTCGGCGATGCGAGCATCCACGGGCTCGGGCTTGCCGAGCCAGCGCTCGGACAGGAAGCCACCGGCGAGCGTGCCGAACGCCAGGATGCGGACACCATGCGAGCGGCAGAGCTCGGACATGTCGCCGGCGGCACGACGATCGAGCAGGGAGAAGCAGACCTGGTTGGAGACGATAGGAGTGCCACAGCCCGTGAGCACACGCAGGTGGTCCGTGTTGAAATTTGTCAGGCCGAGGTGGGTGATCAGCCCTTGGTGCCGCAGGCGATCGAGCTCGGTCATGGCGTCGATGTAGCCCGGGTCCTCATATTGCCACCAGTGCAGCTGCAACAGGTCGATGCAGGGCGAGCCGAGCCGCTCGAGCCGGGCGTCGATGCCAGCGCGCACGACCTCGGGCGCCATCGGTCCGGGCTCCGGCACCCATTTGGTCAGCACCGAAGGGCGATGCGTCCCAGTCCCGGCGATGGCTCGAACGCAGCGGCCGGCGATCAGCTCGGCGCTGCCGTAGTGGTCCGCCATGTCGAAGGTGTCGAAGCCGGCATGTGCGTAGTCGGCGAGATGGCGGGCGGCCTGATCGAGGTCGAGGGGCGCTCCTTGCTTCTCCATGTCGGCAACTTGCCAGAGACCGGTGACGAGCCGGCTGATCTCGAGGCCTGGCGCCAGCATCGTCCGCTCGGGAGCAGTGATCGTCACGGGCAGGATCCTCCATTCGGCCGGGCCGGGGTGTCGGTTTCGATGATCCAAGGGTATGAGCAACGGGCGAGCGACGCTATACCCTCGCTTTGATCGGTCTCGACGGGCTCCGCGTTCCCGATATGATGCTGCGATGCTCGAGATGGAGATCCACGTTGTCGACCATCCCGCGGGGGAGCCCGCTGTGACGATGCGGATCGGCCTCATCGTCAACCCGATTGCGGGCATGGGCGGGGCGGTCGCGCTCAAGGGCACGGACGGGGCGGAGGTGCCGCGGCAAGCGCTGGCGCTGGGCGCGCGTCCATTGGCGCGGGAGCGCGCCGAGCAGTTCCTGGCGCGGCTGGCGGCGCAAGGCCGCCGGCTCGAGCTCGATGTTGCCGCCGGCGCGATGGGCGAGCGGAGTGCCGCGCGTCTCGGCATCCCCGCGATGGTTGTCGGCGGGCAGGCCGGCGCGCAAACCTCGGCCGCCGACACCCAGTGTGCCGCGCGGGCCATGGCGCACCACGGCTGCGGGCTGATCGTCTTTGCCGGGGGCGATGGGACGGCACGGGACATGCTCGACGCGGTCGGGGACACCGTTCCAATTCTCGGTATTCCAGCGGGGGTCAAGATGCACTCCGCCGTGTTCGCGACCACTCCGAATGCGGCAGCCCACGTGGTCGAGCGGTTTTTCGCCAGTGATCGCGGCATCGAAATGCGCGAGATGGAGGTGATGGATATCGACGAGGCGATGCTGCGCGGGGGAGCTCTCTCGGCCCGCCTCCATGGCTACGCCCGCGTGCCGTTCGAGCGCCATGCGCTGCCGGGGCCCAAGGCGCGTGACACCAGCGAGGATATGTCGCTCGAGGGTGCGGCCGCCGAGATCGTGCGGGGCATGCAAGCCGGCACGCTCTACGTCATCGGACCTGGAACCACGATGCGCCGCATCAAGCGCCGGCTCGGCGTCGAAGGGACATTGCTCGGCGTCGACGCGTTCCTCGATCGCCGCCCGGCCGGGCTCGACCTCACGGCGAAGCAGTTGCTCGATCTCACCAGCGGGCGACCCGCCAAGATCGTTGTCGGCATCACAGGGGGACAAGGTTTCGTCCTCGGCCGGGGCAATCAGCAATTGTCGGCCGCCCTCATCCGCCGCGTCGGCCGGGACAACATCATCATCGTCGCGAGCGTGGCGAAGCTCGTCGCGCTCGACGGCGCCATGCTGCGGGTGGACAGCGGCGAGCCCGATCTCGACCGCTCGCTCGCCGGTTTCATCCGGGTGGTTACTGGCTCCGGCGAGACCGCGATCGCCCGCATCGGCGAGCCGCTCTAAGCAGACATTCGTTGGAAGCCCAACGAATGTCTGCTTAGATTCCTTTGATTTCGCAGAGTTTTATCGCAAAACCGGGAAGGCCACTTTTGCGAACTCTGCTTAGGCATCGGCAGTTGAGCCGATCGCGAAGTGGTGCGAGTATGCGCCGAACGCTCCATACGCGGTGCATGCAAGATTGCGCCACCTCGAATCGCCAAAGGAGGTCGTCCGGTGAACGCTCGTGCCGCCAAAGCAACGTGCCGGTCAGCCATCCGTGGATGGCGAACTCGGTTCCCGAGGTCATGCAGGCCATGCTTGCCGAGATCGGCGCCAATTCGATCGAGGAGCTGTTCGAGCAGATCCCCTCGGATCATCGCCTGCGGCGGTCGCTCGAGCTCCCGCGCCAGCTTGCGAGCGAGACCGAGCTGCGCCGCCATCTGGTCACGACGCTCAACAAGAACAAGACTTGCGAGGAATATCTGTCCTTCCTGGGCGCTGGCTGCTGGCCCCATCATGTGCCGGCGGTGGTCGATGAGATCGTGGGACGCGCCGAGTTCCTGACGCCCGTCTGGGGCTCGCCGCAATCGGATCACGGCCACAACCAGGCGTGGTTCGAGTTCAACTCCCAGCTCGGCGAGCTGCTCGACATGGAGGTGGTGCAGCTTCCTGTTTATTCCTGGGGCTGCGCCATCGGGCATGCCATCCGCATGGCCTCGCGCCTCACCGGGCGGCACGAAGTGTTGATGCCACGGCTCTGCGACCCCGAGCGCCTGTCGGTGGTGCGCACCTATTGCGAGCCGCGCGAGATGGCGCGCCATATCGAGGTCGTGCTCGTCGACTTCGATCCGCGGACCGGCCGCATCGACCTCGCCGATTTTGGCAGGAAACTCTCAAAGCGCACAGCCGCCGTCTACTTCGAGAGCCCGTCCTATGCCGGCATCATCGAAGCGGACGGCGAGGAGATCGCGCGGCTCGCCCACAAGGCGGGTGCCGAGGTCATCGTCGGCGCCGACCCGTTCTCGCTCGGCATTCTGCGGCCGCCTGCCGACTACGGTGCCGACATCGTGGTCGGCCCGACGCAGCCGCTCGGCGTCCATATGAATGCGGGCGGCGGCGTCGGTGGCTTCATGGCCTCGCGCGACGAGGAGCGCTACGTGCGGGAGATGAACGGGTTTCTGGTCTCGATCACGGAAACGGCCAAGCCCGGTCAGTTCGGCTTCGCACTCGCCTCCGCGCATCAGACCTCCTATGGCATGCGCGAGCAGGGCAAGGACTGGACGGGGAACTCGGTCTACCTGTGGGCGATCGCGGCGGCGACCTACATGTCGCTGCTCGGTCCCAAGGGGTTTTGCGAGATCGGTGAGCTGATCATGGCCCGCAGCCACTATGCCGCCCGCCGGCTCGCTGCCATCGAGGGCGTCACGGTCCCCTTCGCCAAAGGCTTCTTCAAGGAGTTCGTCGTCGACTTCTCGGCAACTGGCAAGACCGTTACCGCAATCAACGATGCGTTGCGGACAAAGCACGGTATTTTCGGTGGCAAGGATCTGTCACGCGAGCTGCCGGAGCTCGGGCAGGCCGCGCTGCTTTGCGTGACCGAGGCTCACACCCAGGACGACATCGACCGCCTTGCAACCGCACTTCGGGAGGTGCTGTCATGACTGGCGCCCTGCGCGATTACCACGCCCCGGTCTGGGACGAGCCGGTCGTGATGGAGCTGGGCGTGCGGGGCCGGCGCGGCCAGATTTTTCCCGCGCCCGAGGCCGAGGTGACGAGGGCGGTGGGCCGCGCCGGAGATCTGGTGCCCGCGAGCATGCGCCGCAAGGCGCCGCCGGCACTGCCGGAGCTGACGGAGCCGGAAGTGCAGCGACACTACCTGAAGCTCAGCCAGGAGACGCTGGGCATGATGGGCATCTCGCTCTTTGGCACCTGCACGATGAAGTACAACGCGCGCGTCTCGGAGGATGCGGCGCGCAAACTGCAGGACGTGCACCCGCTGCAGCACGAGGATACGCTGCAGGGCGTGCTCGAGATCGTGCATGGGTTCGACCTGATCCTGCGCGAGCTCTCCGGCATGGACCAGTTCGTGTTCCAGGCCGGCGGCGGGGCAGCTGCCGCCTATACCAATTGCGTGGTGATGCGCGCCTATTTCCAGGCACGGGGCGAGCTCGAGCAGCGCAATGAGATTGTGACCTCGATCCAGGCGCACCCGTGCAATGCCGCGACGGCGGCCGCGGCGGGCTTCAAGGTCGTGACGCTGATGCTGGAGGAGAACGGCTATCCGTCGGTGGCAGCTCTCAAATCCGCGGTCGGGCCGCGCACGGCGGCGCTCCTCATCAACAACCCCGACGACATGGGCCTCTACAACCCCCATATCAAGGATTGGGTTCGGATCGTGCACGAGGCCGGCGGGCTCGCCTTCTACGATCACGCGAACTTCAATGGCGTGATGAGCAAGCTCCGGGCGCGCGACCTGGGCTTCGATGCCTGCATGTACATGCTGCACAAGACGTTCGGCGCGCCCAAGGGCGGTGGCGGCCCGGCGGTGGGCGCCTACGGCTGCTCGGCCACGTTGGCGCCGTTCCTGCCAGCGCCGATCGTCGTCCATGATGGCGAGCGCTACGCCCTCGACTACGACCGGCCGAGGAGTGCGGGCCGCGTGCGGGAATTCTGGGGCAACGTTCCCCAGGTCCTGAAATCCTACGCCTGGGTGCGTGCCATGGGCGCCGAGGGGCTCGAGACAGCGTCCAACATCTCGGTGCTCGCCAACAACTATATGGACCAGAAGCTGGCTGGCATCCGCGGCCTCACCCGCTCCAACGCCGCCAACAAGCAGTGGCGCATGGAGATGACGCGCTGGAGCCTGGGGACAATGAAGGAGGAAACGGGCGTCGGCGCCCGCACAATCGACGATACGCGATGCCGTGATCTCGCCCCGGCTCGTCGCCACACGATAGCCGCCCGTTTCGGCGCTGATCCGCGTGACCTCGGTGAACGTCATGATCTCGGCGCCATGGCGTCGCGCCGCCGCGGCATAGGCAGGCGTAGCCTTCAGTGGATTGGCCTTGCTGAAGGCGCCCCCGATCATGCGCTCGCTGACATAGGGCGCGAGCCGGCGCAGATCGGCCTGCCCCAGCAGCTCGATCTGCATGCCCTGCGACCGCTCGATGGCTGCCTTGCGTGCGACATCGCGCATCTGCTGGTCTGTCTCGGCGACCAGCAATCCACCCGGCGTTGATACCTCGAGGTCCTGCCCGAGCTCGGCGCCGAGCTCCTGCCACATGCGGATCGAAGCCAGCAGCAACCCAATCGTCGGTGCAAAGGTGCGCGCCCAGGCGTCGCCCTCCTCCACGAATGGCAGGTGCGGGATCTGCGCATGGATCGAGCCGGCGTTGGAGCCCGACGCCTGGGTGTTCAGGTCGTGACGCTCGACGAGAAGCACCTCGACCCCTTCGCGGGCGAGGTAGTAGGCGGTCGCGCAGCCGGCGAGGCCGCCGCCGATTACCAGCACGTCGCTCCGTTGGGTCATGGCAGCCCTACGCCTGTGCACATGCTCTACCGGGTCGGCCCGCTGACAGACAGTGGCGAACAGTGGTAGGCAAGTGTACACGCTGTCGACAAGATCGGCGGCTTTGCAGCACCGCGAGGGAGACAAGCAGCGCCATGGCCCAGCACAATTTTCGCGGCTCGTTCGCGGTGACCATTACGCCCTTCACCGAGGACGGCAAGAGGATCGACCTGCCGGCCTGGAAACGCTTCCTCGATTGGCAGCTCGCCGCGGGCGTGCCGGGCATCATCATCCTGGGCACGACCGGCGAGTTCCTGACGCTGACGGACGACGAGCGCGGCCAGCTCGTGGAGGCGACCGTCAAGCACATCAGGAAACGCATTCCGGTGCTGGTCGGCTCGATGAATGCCTTCACCCCCAATGCCGTGCGCTACAGCAGGCAGGCGGAGGATCTGGGCGCCGACGGATTGATGATCATTCCGCCGTACTACTACACGCCGACCGACGACGAGATCTTCGCCTACTACAAGGCGATCTGCGACAAGGTCGCGATCCCGATCATGCTCTACAATAATCCGTTCACCTCGAATGTCGATATGTCGGCCAAGCTGGTCGGGCGGCTCACGCGCGCCTTCGAGCAGGTCCGCTACATCAAGGAAGCGTCCCAGGACATGGCCCGCGTCTATGACATCGTCGAGGAGACGAAGGGCGTGATGAACGTGTTCGCCGGGCAGCGGATCGTCGAATCCTACATGTACGGCGCCGTGGGCTATGTGAACCCCTATGGCAACTACATGCCGCGGCCATCGACACTCATTTGCGACTGGTGCGCGGCCGGCCGCTTCGAGGATGCCAAGAAAGTCGAGCGGCTGATCAACAAGATCAACGCCATCATCGTCGAGGGGCATCCGACCTATGGCCACCAGTGCTATTCCAAGGCGCTGTCGGCGGGTCGCGGCTACCCGGTGGGCGATGTTCGGGCGCCACTCACGACCTACAAGGAGCTGGGCAAGGAAGGCCAGGCTCGGCTGAAGAAGGTGCTGGCAGTGGTCGATGAGATCGAGGAGATCACCAACAAGATCGAGTGCAGGACCGTGCTCAGGGCCGCGAAATGATCGGGCTCTCGATCCGCGGCGGTCGAGTCATCCGGTCATGAGCGCCCCCCACCTCTTCACGCCGCTGGTGTTGCGCGGGCTCACGCTGCGCAACCGCGTCGTGGTGTCGCCGATGTGCCAGTATCAGGCGATCGATGGGCTCATACAGGATTGGCACCTCGCACACCATGCGCGATTCGCGCTCGGCGGCGTCGGCACGGCATTCCTCGAGGCCACAGCCGTGACGTCGGAGGGTCGGATCACGCCGGGCTGCACCGGGTTGTGGGACGACGCGCAGATCCCAGGCCTGAAGCGCATCAGCGATCTCTACAGAGCCCATGGAGCTGCTCCAGCGATCCAACTCGGCCACGCCGGACGACGTGCCAGTTGCGCCCGTCCGTGGGATGGTGCCCAACCCCTCGCCGCGGGTGGAGTGGAGCCGCCATGGCAGACGATCGGTCCCAGCGCGCTCACCGAGCGCGAGGGTGGCCCGGTGCCGCGGGCAATGACTGTCACCGACATCGAGGTGTTGCTCGGACGGTTCCGCGCCGCTTTCCGCCGGGCACTGGCGGCCGGCTTCGAGATCCTCGAGATCCACGGCGCCCACGGCTATCTGATCCACTCGTTCTTTTCCCCGATCTCGAACCGGCGGACCGATGCTTTCGGCGGCCCGATCGAGAACCGCATGCGCTTGCCGCTGCTGGTCGCCGAGGTCGCGCGCTCGGTGTGGCCGAAGGATCGACCGGTGTTCTATCGTGCCTCCGTCGTCGATGGGGTCGAGGGCGGTGTCACGATCGAGGATACGGTCATGCTGGCAAAGGCCCTGAAAGACAAAGGCATCGACGTCGTCGACTGTTCTGCTGGCGGCATGTCGGGACCCGCGACCCTTTCCACCAAGAAGATCGCACCGGGCTTCCAGGTGCCGCTGTCGCAAGCCGTGCGGCTGGGAGCCGGCATCGCCACCATGGCCGTCGGAGCGATCTTGGAGGGACCGCAGGCCGAGAGGATCCTGACCGAAGGCAAAGCCGATCTCGTGGCGATCGGGCGCGAGTTGATGGTCGACCCGAACTGGTGCCTCAGCGCCGCCGTGGCGCTCGGCGTCGAGAACCCCTTCTCCGTCCTGCCGATGCCCTATTCGTTCTACCTCGAGCGTCGCGCCAAGGTGCTGGAGCGGTGAAGGGCTACCGCAGATAGCTGGCCCCATTCACATCGAGGGTCGCCCCGGTCAAATGCCGGCAGGTGCCGGTCGAGAGGAATGCGACGAGGGCTCCGATCTCGGCAGGCGGGATCCACTCGCCCATCGCCAGACCAGCCGTCACAGCCGTCTCGCCGCCGACCGCATTGGCCGCATCGACCGAAAGCTGCGTTCGCACGACGCCCGGCGCAATGCTGTAGGCGAGCACGTTCCGCTTGGCGTAGTGGCGGGCGATGGTCTTGGTCGCCGCCAGCACCGCGGCCTTCGAGGCGGCGTAGCTGAGGAGGGCCGGATTGTCTGGCCCCCGTTGCGCCGCCCAGCTCGACAGCGTGACGATGATGCCGCCGCCCGCATCGAGATAGTGACGGACCGCGTGGCGCATCAGGCGCGCCGGCGCGAGCACATTGACCCGCAACGCCTCGTCCCACACCCGATCCCAGGCTTCCTCCGTATCCTCGATGCCGCCAGCGAGCCGCATCACCGCGGCATTGTTGACGAGCACGTCGACGCGCCCGCGCCAGGCTTGCGCCTCGCTCCAGAGCCGGTCGACCTCCGCTGTCACGCCGAGGTCGGCGCCGATCAGATGAACGCGCTCGCGTGGGTTGGCGCTCGCCGCCGCCTCGGCGCCTGCGCGATCACGTGGGCTCCGCACGCGCCGATTTCCTTCACGATCGCCGCACCGATACCTTTCGAAGCGCCTGTCACCAGGATCGTCCTGCCCGCCAGATCGATCGTCATCCGCTTCGTCCTCCCGGTGAAAAACTGCTGGCGACGAGCTTGACAGCGGATTGGCCCGCTTGTGAAGCTGCCAGCAGCATGGTGGAGAAGATTATCCAGCAGAGCGGATCACCAACCCCTGAAGCGGTCGCCATTGTCGGCGCCGGCTCGATCGGTGCGGCATGGGCGATCGTGCTTGCCGAAGCCGGCCTCGAAGTGCGGCTGCAGGACACGGACAGCGGGCGGCTGGCAGCAGCAACCAGCGAGATCGCATCCCGGCTCGAGGACCTCCGCGGCTTCGGCTTGACGGCAGCCTCCATCGCCGACACTCGGCAGCGGATCCGCTGCTGTGGGGAGCTTGGGGACGCGGTCGCTGGCGTCGTCCATGTCCAGGAATGCGCACCGGAAAATCTGGCTCTCAAGCAGCAGCTCTTCGCCGAGCTCGACCGCCTGGCGCCCGCCGGCGCCGTGCTTGCCAGCTCCTCTTCGTTCCTGCCGGCGTCGCAATTCGCGGGTGAGCTGGCGGGCCGGCATCGCGTGCTCGTGCTGCATCCCGCCAACCCGCCCTATCTGCTGAGGATCGCCGAGGTGGTGCCCGCGCCATTCACGTCGCAGGCCTGCATCGATCGCACGATCGCCCTGATGCGGCGCGCGCGCATGGAACCGGTTCTGCTCGACAAAGAAGCCGACGGCTTCGTCTTCAACCGGCTGCAGGGTGCGCTGCTGCGAGAGGCCTACTGCCTCGTGCGCGATGGGGTGGTCTCGTCCGCCGACATCGATCGGCTGATGCGCGATGGGCTGGGCCTGCGCTGGTCGCTGCTGGGGCCGTTCGAGACGGTCCATCTCAACACGCGAGGCGGCATCACCGCCCATGCCGAGCGGATGGGGCCCGCCTATCTCCGCATGGGGCAGCAGCGTGGTCAGAACGATCCATGGACCGCGGACATGGTCGCGGCCGTTGCTGCCGATCTCGAGGTGCGCCGACCGATGGGCAACTGGGAAAGCGCGGTCGCATGGCGCGACCGGGCGCTGATGGCGCTGCTCCGGCAACGCAACCGCGAGCCGGTGCTCGAGCCCTTGTCCGGCGCCGCCGTTCCGCCGATATCCGGCAAGGATTGAGCCTGGGATGCGCGCACGCGGCAGCGAGTCGATCGCGGACAACGAGCGGATCATGATCACCTTCGAGGGGCACGCGATCGAGGCGCGCCGCAACGAGACGATCGCCGCTGCGTTGTCGGCTGCAGGCATTCTCGATTGGCGGCTGACGCGATCGGGCGCCAAGCGGGGCCTCTTCTGCGGCATGGGTGTCTGCCAGGATTGTCTCATCGCCATCGATGGCTGCGCCCAGCGGGCGTGCATGACGCGGATCGATCGGCCGATGGAAGTCCGCCGCCAGGCCTACGAGGTCTCGAGCGCATCGGCTGCCGGTCTCGGGCCGGCGATCGAGAGCGCAGAGGCAGTCCTGGCGCCACAAGTGCTGGTGATCGGCGGGGGAGCTGCGGGTCTGGCTGCTGCAACGGCTGCCGCCCGCTCGGGCGCCGGGGTGGTGCTGGTCGACGAGCGGCCAGCGCTCGGTGGCCAATACTACAAGCAGCTCGCAGCCAGCCCCGACCTGCCGGCGAGCCGCTTTGCCGACCAACAGATGACCGCGGGCAAATTGCGCATCACGCGGACGCGCCAGGGGGGTGTGACGGTGCTCGAGGGCCATGAGGTCGTCGGCGCATTCGAGCCGCTCGCCATTCTGGTTGCGGGTTTGGGCGGGGCGCGGTTGATCATGCCGCAGCGGTTGATCGTGGCGACCGGAGCCTTCGAGCGGGCGCGGCCGGTGCCCGGTTGGACCTTGCCTGGCGTGATGACGACGGGAGCCGTGCAGACCCTGCTCAGGAGCTATCGCGTCATCCCGGGGCGGCGTGTGCTCGTCGCTGGCAATGGGCCGCTCAATCTGCAGGTGGCGCTCGAATTGGTGCGGGCGGGAGCTGCCGTTGCCACCGTCGCCGAGGCTGCCCGCGCTCCGGGTGCAGGCGCGCTCGGTGCTGTCGGCCAGATGCTGGCGGGCAGCGTGGCGCTGGTGGCGAGGGGCGCGGCGATCATCGCGGAGCTGCGGGTGCGGGGGATCCCGGTGCTTTATGGAACCGCAATCGATCGCATCGAGCCGTACGCGGATGGACTGCGGATCGGCCTCGCGTCCTTGGGAGCGCCGCAACGCAAGAGCACCTGGGATGCCGACATCGTGGCGATGGGGTACGGCTTCACTCCCGCCAATGAAGTGCTGAGGCTGCTCGGCTGCCGGCACCACCTCGATCCCGTCCACGGTGCGCTCGTGAGCGAGGTCGACGAGTAGGGCGAAACGTCGGTCGCGGGAGTGTTCGCGGCTGGCGATTGCACTGGTCTGGACGGCGCCCATGCGGCCGAGGTCAGCGGGATGCTCGCTGGGATGGCTGCCGCGCGGAGCCTCGGCCTCGCCATTGCCAGTGAGCTGGACGGGTCCGAGGGGCGATTGAGGCGAGCATTGCGCCGGCACCGGATGTTCCAGTCGGGCTTGTGGCGGCTGTTCGCGCCGGCGGGCGATCTCTGGGCGCGCCCAGAGCCGGCGACCCTCGCCTGCCGCTGCGAGGAGGTGAGTTTCGGCACGATCGCAGCCGCGGTCGCGGGCGGGGCGGCCGCGGCGGGGAGCATCAAGCGTCAGACGCGGTCAGGCATGGGACGCTGCCAGGGCCGCTACTGCGGCCGATTTGTCGGCGAGAGCCTCCCCTCTGGCGCGGGCACCTTGGCCGGTGCGGACCCCGGCTGGGCCCCGCGCCCTCCGATCAAGCCGCTGCGGATCGGTGCTTTGAGCAAGCTTCGGCTCCCCGGCGACAAGGGGTGGTAGCTCGACCGGGCCCTTCGCCCGCCCTCACATCACGCCTTGCAGGGCAGGGTAAATGTCGTCGATCTCGCGGCAGACGGTGATCCCCAGCCGCTGCAACTCTTCGGTCATGTCGCGCGGCACGTCCTCGCCCTCGACGTCCTGGTTGAGCGTACCGCCCATCATGACGCGGGCTTCGACGCCGCGCGCCTTCAACTCGCCCTGTAGTCGCGCGGCATAGCTGAGCGCCATGCCGTTGTGGGTCGAGACGAGAATGGCCTTGGCCCGGTGGCGGGCCGCCAACTCGGCGAAATCGTCGGGATCGACGTCGACACCGGCGATGATGGGCTCGAGGCCGAGCGCCTCGAGCGCGCTGGTGACGAGGTTCATGCCGAACTCGTGCACGTCGGTCGAGCCGACGATGACGGTCATGGGTCTGAGGATCGCCGTACCGTTGCGGGAAATGCGGTTGCGGATGGCGGTGCGGCGCTCGACATAGTCGCGGAAGGTGTCGGTTGCGATCAGCGGCTCGTAGGCGGGAACAGCGGCCGCGGGTGTGGCGGCGGCGCCGAACTGGCGCTCGATGTCGGTCGCTCCCATGCGCCTGACTGCGAGGAGGAGCTGCAAGGGATCCTTGATATCGACCCCGAAGCCAGCGAGGCCATCGAGCAGATTCCGGAAGAAAACCCTGCCACCCGCAACGAGCCGGTCGCGCTCCGCCTCGATCGGCTCCCAGTTGACCAGCTCCATCAGGCGGGGGGCATCCTCGATAATGCGCCGGGTGATGTTGTGGGCCTCGACCGTCTCATCGAGGGTCGGCACCCGAAGCGGCTCGGTGACGGGGATCGGCAGCAGCGCGGCGCCGGTCTTCAGTTTCAGCTCCGTCAGCGCCAGATAGAGCATATCGAGCGAGAGCGCGGCGTAGTTGCGCTGGATGTCCTTCTCGTAGTGCGTCGTATCGCAGTGATAGAAGGCGTTCATGCAACCCGGCGGCTTGGTCGTCTCCAGCGCCATGGTGACAGCGGCCTTGCGCAGGGGGTTGTGGGTTAGACCGCCCCAGGTCACCGAGAGCCGGCCACCGATCAACTCCTCGACGAGATAGCGCTCGAACAGCGTCCAGCCGATGAAGGAGCTGTAGTCCGAGAACTGCGCGCAGTAGCCGTCGTCGAGATAGGATTGGACGACCGCGCCGTCCCCCGCCTTGGCGCCCATGATACCGAGAGCCTTCACCATCTCGCCCATCTGCTCGGCGTCGCTGCCCTCCCAGGCCGGATAGTTCCAGGCGAACTGGCTCATGTTGCCGACATAGGAGACGCCGGCCTGCAGCGCGCTGATGGCGTTGTGCACCGACATCGGCGAGCCGATCATCATGTCGCCGAGCCCGGGCTGGATCGGCACCGTGTTGGCGACCTCGACCCAATCCTCCGGCTCGACCAGCATCGGGCCGGTCTCCTTGGCGGCCGCGCCCCAGCGCTCGCGCGGGATGCCCATGCGCCGGTCCATCTGGAAAGTGAAGCGGTCGATGCGGAAGCCGCGCTTCTGGCTCTCCTCCCAGACATGGCGCAAACCCGCACGCGCCTCGGTCCAGTTCTGCGGGCCGAAGTTCATGCACGTCATGATGCGCCCCTCGGCCACCATCTTGCGCTTGTACTCGGCTTCCGAGCGCACGCCATGCTCGCGGCACAAGAGGCTGCGGCCGAGGCTGAAGGTGGCGGCGATCCTGCGCCCTTCATCGATCAGCTCGCGACCGCTCGGCAGATCGGGCGGCAGCAGCTTCACGGCTTGGTCTTGCCGCATGGCGGACACTCCTTCGCGGATGAATGAGGTTGGGCTCAGCGGCACAGGAAGCCGCCGGCCAGCGGGTCGCCCTCCTCGACGACGAGATTGGAGAAGGCCGTGATGAATGCGTTGCCGTGGATCGAGGGATGGACCCGCAGGTCCCGGCCCGATCCCGTCACGCGCTCGATCCGGCAGTCGAAGCGGGTGGCAAGCACGCCTTCAGCCGTGAACGCTTCGCCGATGGCGAGCCGGCCGCGATCGTGCAGCAGCGCAAGCCGGGCGCTGGTGCCGGTCCCACAGGGCGAGCGGTCGAATTTGTTGGCTTCGAGCACGACCAGATGGCGGGCGTGCCGCTGGCCCAAGTCCTCGTGAAACAGCACGCTGGCAACGGCCTCGGTCCCGGCTCGGCCAGGGCGGGCGTTGATGGCGGCCTTGATGGCGGCACCCTTGTGGCAGAGGTCGGAGGTGGTGTCGGGCCGGATCGGCCAGCCGAGCCTTGCCGCATCGACGATGGCGAAGCGCCCGCCGCCATAGGCGATATCGGTTGGGATGCGGGCAAGGCCCGGAACGTCGATCTCGATGTCGCGCTCGAGCACATGGCAGCCGACATTCTCGATGTGGATGCCGATCACCCGGCCTCGCTCGGCCTCGATGCCGACGGTCACGATGCCGGCTGGAGTCTCGAGCGTGAAGCGCCGCTCGCCATCCCCGACCTCGATCTGGCTCACTGCTGCCAGCGTCTTGGCGAGGCCCATGGTGCCGTGGCCGCACATGTCGAGATAGACATAGGTGGAAATGAAGAAGGCGCCGAAGTCGGCATCGCGCGAGGGAACGAGGATCGCGCCGACCATGGCCGCATGGCCGCGTGGCTCGTGCAGCAGGGCGGCGCGCAAGCCATCGTAGCACTCGCGGAAGTCGTCGCGCTTGGCCTTCACGCTCGAGCCGGCGAGCGGGGGCAATCCGCCCAGGATCACCCGGGTCGGATGGCCAGCGGTGTGCGAGTCGATCACCTGCACCGTGCGCGTGAACGTGACCGCCATGATGGACCTTTCCGCCTCAACCGGCGTCGACGAGATCGCGCGGCTCGCCGATCCGGTCGAGATCGGGCAGCGCCTTCCTCACTTTCGGCATCACCTCGGCGGCGAACCGCTCCATCGAGCGCATCGACCGCGTTCCGTCCATGCCGCCGAACTGCATGAAGCAGCTGATGTGGATCGGATTGAGCGTCTTGATCTCGTTCACCATCCGCTCGGCGCAGGTGTCGGGATCGCCGAAATAGACGTTGCTCGCAATCCGCTCGAGCGAAGGCTCGTTGGCGAAGGGAACGGGATCGATGAAAGTCCCGTTCAGCTTCTCGTACTTGCCGCGCAAGGCGAGCGCGATCCGGTTGGTGAAGAGAATCCGCTCGGCCGCTTCGAGCGCGTCCTTCTTGTCGTCCGTCACGTAGACGTAGCGCTGGTAGGCGAATTTGAGCTGCTCGACCGGCACCTTGGCCGCGCGGAAATTGCTCTCCACGTGCTGGCGCACCTTCAGCAGGGCGTCGGTGCCGTTGAAGCCGACCGTGTGAAAGGAAATGTAGCCCTTCCTGGCGAGGCGCTGGAGCATCGCGGGCTCGTTGCCGGCGATGTAGACGGGCGGCATCGGCTGCTGCAGTGGCCGGACCGCGATCGGCATCTCGGGTAGCTTGTAGTGCTTGCCGTCATAGCTGAACGAGGGCTGGGTGTAGGCGCGCTCGATGATGTCCATCATCTCGTGCGTCATCGCCCAGTTGTCCTCGAGCTTGACGCCGAAGCGCTTGAACTCGAAGTCCTGGTAGCCCGCGCCGATGCCGATCACCGACCGCCCACCCGAGAGGATGTCGACCATCCCGATCTCCTCGAGCAGCCGCACCGGCTGGTAGAGCGGCAGCACCAGGATCGCGGCCCCGAGCTTGATGCGCCTGGTGTGGGCGGCGAGGAACCCGGCCATGACGTGGGGCGAGGGGCACATGGAGTAGTTGGAGAAGTGATGCTCGGCGAGCCAGGCGATGTCGAAGCCGACGTCCTCGGCAAGCTTCACCATCGCGAGGTTGTCGGCATAGAGGCTCGCAATCGACTGCGTGGCATCGCGCTGGGTCATCAGGCAGAAAAGGCCGAGCTTCATAGCTGTCTCCTGGATCAGATACCGACGATCGTTTCGCCGCCATTGGGGCTGATCACCTGGCCGGTGATGAAATCGCTCTCGTGGCTGCAGAGGAAAAGCACGGTGTAGGACATCTCGATGCACTCGGCGTAGCGCCGCAAGGGAATGCGCTCGGCCTGCTTGTTGATGTAGTCCATGCCGCCCTTTTTCAGCACCATCTCGGTGATGACGCCGCCCGGCGCGATGGCGTTCACCATGATGTTGAAGGGGGCGAGCTCCTTGGCCCAGGCTTTCGTCAGGCCGAGCAGGGCGGCCTTGGCGCCGCAATAGTGCGAGTGCGAGGAATGGCCGACCATGCCCCAGATCGAGGAGACGTTGACGATCTTGCCTTGCCGGCGCGCTTTCATGCCCGGCACTACGGCCTTGGTCGCGAAGAACGAGCCCTTGACATGGATGTCGAACATCCGCTGCCAGGCCTCCTCGGTAATCTCCTCGATCGTTCCGGGCGTGTCGATGCCGGCATTGTTGATGAGGATGTCGATGCGCCCCATCGCCTTGTCGGCGGCGGCGATGGCGCTTGCCATGCGTGCGGTGTCGGCAATATCGCCAACGATCGTATGGACCTGGGCGCCCTTGGCGCGAACCTCGGCTGCGGTCGAGGCGAGGAGATCGCCATCGATGTCCTGCAGAACGATGCCGGCGCCTTCCTCGGCAAAGAGCAGCGCATGGCTCCTCCCCATGCCGCGGCCAGAGCCTGTGATCAGGGCGACCTTGCCATCGAGCATTCCCATTGAGCCGATCTCCTTGTCAAATGCCGACGATGCTCGCCCCGCCATTGGGGCTGATGACCTGGCCGGTGATGAAATCCGACCGCGGCGAGGCCAGGAACGTGACGAGATGGGCGATCTCCTCGGGCTGCGCCCAGCGGCCGAGCGGCACCTTCTTCTCGGCCTCGCGGATGCCGGCCGCGCCGTCCTTCTCCTTCAGTGCCATCTGGCTCCAGACGCCGCCCGGGGCGACGGCATTGACCTGGATGTTCCAGGGTGCCAGCTCCTTGGCCCAGGCCTTGGTGAGGCCGAGCATCGCGGCTTTTGCACCGCAATAGTCCGACGCGTTCTCGTTGCCGGCGAGGGACCAGCGTGACGAGATGTTGATGATCTTGCCCTGACGCCGCGCCTTCATCCCGGGAATGGCGGCCTTGAGGGCATTGAAAGCCGGCGTCACGTGCACCGCGAAGATGCGGTCGAAGAATTCCGGCGTGGCGGAGTCGAGCATGGTGGCGCTGCCGATGCCGGCATTGTTGACGAGGATGTCGAGGCGTCCGAGCTCGGCTACGGTCTGGGCTATCATCGAGCGCACCAGTGCGCCGTCTGCGATATCGAAACTGAAATGCATCGCGCGGCCGCCCTTCCGCTCGATCAATCCCACGGTCTCGGCAACACCCTCGCCGTTGATATCCTGGACGGCAATCGCGGCACCCCGCTCGGCCATCAGCAATGCGTGCGCGCGCCCCATGCCGCCAGCGGCCCCGGTGACGAGAGCGACCTTGCCTCCGAGCTCACCCTCGCCGACCGCCATGCTCAACCCTCCTCGACCAGAATGGTGTCCGATGCTCGCCAACACAGCTCGATGCTGGTGCCCGGCGCGCGCAGCTCGGCGCTGCGCTCGGACGCTAGCCTCACCGTGAGCGTTGCCCCCGAAGCCAAGTCCACACGGTAGCGCAAGCTGCCCGCAGTGTAGACGGCATCGGCGACGGTGCCCA
This sequence comes from Hyphomicrobiaceae bacterium, assembly GCA_031403055.1. Lineage (GTDB taxonomy): Bacteria > Pseudomonadota > Alphaproteobacteria > Rhizobiales > Hyphomicrobiaceae > JANNSW01. The sequence continues at coordinate 24,847 of JANNSW010000178.1, forward strand.
TGATGCTGTTCTCATAGCTGCCATCTCCCGAACCGATCCGCATCGACTCTGGCCGGACGCAGGCGACGCTGCCTGAGCCTGCGGCGGCACGCAGCGTGCCCCCCTCGCGCGTCTCGATCTCGATGCCCCCAGCCATGGGCCGCTGCTCCAGCACCTGGAACAGGTTGGCCTCGCCGAGGAAGCTTGCCGCGAACCGGCTCCTGGGGTGCTCGTAGAGGTCGCGCGCCGTGCCGACCTGCACCAGACGGCCCTCGTTCATGATGCCGATGCGGTCCGACATGGCCGCCGCCTCGCTCTGGTCGTGGGTCACGTAGAGGACGGTTGCGCGCAGCGCCCGCTGGAACTGCTTGATCTCGTACTGCATCTCCTCGCGCAGGTTCTTGTCGAGCGCAGAGAGCGGCTCGTCCATCAGCAGCAGCAGCGGCTCGTAGACAGCGGCCCGCGCGAGCGCCACCCGTTGCTGCTGGCCGCCAGAAAGCTCGCTCGGGCGCCGATCGCCATAGCCCTCGAGCCGCACCATCGACAGCATGCGCTCGACCCGCTCCCTCTGCTCGGCGCTCGCGACCGACCGCATCCGGAGCGGAAAGGCGATGTTCTCCGCCACCGTCATGTGGGGAAACAGAGAGTAGTTCTGGAACACCATGCCGAGGTTGCGCCGGAATGGCGCGATCGAGACGATATCGCGGCCATCGAGCAGAATTCGACCCGAAGTGGGCGCGATGTAGCCCGCCGTCACGCCGAGCAGCGTCGTCTTGCCCGAGCCGCTCGGGCCGATGATCGAGACGAGCTCACCCGATGCGATCTCGATGGTCGTGGGGTGCAACGCCTGCACGGGGCCGTAAGTCTTGGCAACGGCCTGATAGCTGACGGTCGCGCCCTTGCTAGGCCCTTTCCCCAGAGGCGCCTCCGGCATTCGGCTGCCCGTCATCGCGCCGCCTCCGCCTTGGTGCGGGCCCGCTGCATCAGGCCGATGAGACCGAGCAGCACGAACGAGACGAGCAGCACCAGTGTCGTCGCCGCCGCGATGATCGGCGTCACGTACTGGCGCAGATCCTGCCAGAGCAATCGTGGCAGCGTGCGGCTCTCGGGACCGGCGAGGAAGAGCGCCAGGATCAGCTCGTCGAACGAGAAGGCAAAGGCCAGGATCGCACCGACGCCGATGCCGAGCCGGATCATCGGGAACGTCACATGCCAGAACGTCTGCCACCAGTTGGCGCCCAGTGTCATGGCCGCGATCTCATAGGTGGGCGGATAGGACCGCAGTGCCGCGGAGACCGTGATGTAGACGAGCGAAATGCAGATCACGGTGTGGGCGATGATGACGCCCGCCGTCGAGCCGATGATGCCGAGCTTGGCCATGATCGGGTACATGCCGATGGCGAGAATGATCTGCGGCAGCATCAGCGGCGCGAGAATGAGCGAGACCAGCGAGCGTCGGCCCGGCACCTCGCCACGCACCAGGCCGATGGCGGCGAGCGTGCCCAGCACCGAAGCCAGGATGGCGACCGGAATCCCGACCTTCAAGCTATTGAGGAACGCCGCCGGGTAGTCGGGGCGCGCCAGTATCTGCTCGTACCACTGCAGCGACCAGCCTGGTGGGGGAAAGCTCAAGTAGGAGCGGCTCGAGAACGACATCGGCACGATGATGAATGTCGGCATCACGAGATAGAGCAGTATCAGCGCCGTGAAGGCGAGGAGCCCCAGGCGGATCACCCGCATCGAGACATCCCAACCCTGCGTGCTCATGCGAGGCCTCCCCCGCCAGTGCGTCGCTGCACCCGCTCATAGAGCAGGTAGAGGCTGACCGTCACGCCCAGAAGCATGGTCGACAGCGCCGACGCCAGCGGCCAGTTGACCGTCACCGATACCTGTTGCTCGATCAGCATGGCGATCATCATCTGCCGCTCGCTGCCGAGCAGGGCTGGCGTGATGAAGAAGCCGAGCGCCGTGATGAAGACGAGCATCACGCCGGCACTGATCCCGGGCATCGACAGGGGCAGATAGACGTGGAGGAAGGCGCGGATCGGATTGGCGCCGAGCAGCCCCGCCGCCCGCATGTAGACCGGATCGATGCCGCGCAGAGACGACAGCAGCGGCAGGATCATGAACGGCAGCAACACGTGCACCATGCCGATCTGGACGCCGATGAAATTGTGCATCAGCTCGAGTGGCTGATCGACGAGGCCGAGCTGCAGCAGGAAGCCGTTCAAGACCCCCTTGCGCTGGAACAGCACCATCCAGGCATAGGTGCGGATGACTGTCGAGGTCCAGAACGGAATGAGGATGAGGGCAAAGCAGAGATTGAGCAATCCGCCACGAAAACCCGCAATCACGGCCGCGACCGGATAGCCGATCAGGAGGCAGAGAGCGGTGACGGTCGCCGCCACCTCCAGCGTGTTGCGAAGCACGCGGAGATAAGCCGGCCGCGAGAAGATCTCGACATAGTTGTCGATATTGAGGGTAGGGTCGGTGAAACTCCTCAGCACGACAAGCGTCATCGGCCACACGAAAAAAACCGCTAGGACGAGGCACGGCAACAGCAGCATGGCAGTGTAGCCATGCCGCGGCGTCCAGGCCTTGACCTGGACGGTTGCCGCGCTCGACTGGTCGGTTCGCGTCGGTTGCCGCAGGCCTTCCACTCAGCCCTTCGTCAGCCAGTCGTTGTACTGCTTGATCAGGCCTTCACCCTTGTCGGCCCAGAAATCGAAGTCCTGGAAGATGCCTTTCTTGAAGTTTTCCTCCGAGCTCGGCAGCACCGCGAGGCGCTCGGGCGACAGCAGCTTCAGGGCATCGGGCACCACCGGGCCGTAGGAGATCGTCTGCGAGTAGACGGCTTGATGCTCGGGGATCAGCGTGTGGGCAATGAACTCCTGCCCCCACTTCGTGTTCTTGCCGCCCTTGACGATGGCCCAGGCGCCGGCGACGAACAGCGCATCGTTGAAGGTGTAGTCGACCCCTGCCCCTTCGAGCTTGGGCTGATAGACACGACCCGACCAGATCGAGCCGACATCGGATTCCCCGTCGATCAGCATCTGAGCGCCCTGCGCGCCCGATTCCCACCAGACGACATTCTTGCGGATCTTGTCGAGGGCGGCGAGTGCCCGGTCGCCATCGAGGGGATAGAGCTTGTCCTTGGCGACGCCATCGCCCATGGCGGCGATGTCCATGGTCTGGAACGCCTGCTTCCAGAGGCTGCGCTTGCCGGGGAATTTCTCGAGATTCCACATGTCGGCCCAGCCCTGGGGGGCTTTGTCGCCCGAGAATGTGCCGGTGTGCCAGGCGAGCACCTTGGCGGCGACCTCGGCGTAGACGTGGTCGTCACGCGCGGCTACCGGCAGCACCTTTGCGCGATCCGTCAGCGACCAGTCGATCTTCTCGAGCCAACCTTTCTTGCCCGCGACAGGCGCCTCGGCCGCATCGATGTTGAGCACATCGATGTCGACATTGTTGGCTTCCACCATCGACTGGATCTTGGCGAGGCCGGCATACTCGGTCGTGATGATCGGGATGCCGGTCTTGGCGGTGAAGGTGTCCCAGAACGCCTTCTTGTAGGCTTCATCGAGCTTGCCGCCACCCGAAGCGATGACGAGCTTGTCGGGCTTGGACTGGGCGAGCGCTGGAAAGCCGAGGGCGCTGACCGACAGCGTTGCGGCACCCGCGGCGCCGAGCTGAATGATCTCACGCCGGCTGAGCCCCGGCACTGCTGGGCGAAACTTGTGAACCATGCTGGTCCTCCCGGTTGCTTGGCAGACCGCCGAGGCGATCGCACAGTCGGAAAGCCTATGATACGTGTATCCACATCACAAGACGCCAGCTGTCCCCGCGGACCGGGAGCAGCCATGCAAGTGCTGCTCCTGACTTGACCGATTGCGCCAGCTAGTGTCCCGACGCATTCATTTGGTACCCGTCTTCCCGGACGCCGCCGTCGTGTCGGAGGCACGCCTCCGGCGTGACGGCGGCGATCCGGGATCCAGGGGCCAATGGCAAGGCCGTTCCGCGGAACTCCTGGACCCCGGCTCGACCTTTGG
>JANNSW010000179.1:0-5563 GCA_031403055.1 Hyphomicrobiaceae bacterium
CATGACCGGGCCCGTGCCACAGCCAGGCATCCTGGAGATCAGCCAGTACGTCCCGGGCGGCAGCGCCCTGCCGGGCGGAGTGAAGCCGGTGAAGCTCTCCTCCAACGAGAGCGCGCTCGGGGCGAGCCCCAAGGCGATCGAAGCGTTCCGGGCCGATGCCAATGGTCTCGCCCGCTACCCAGACGGATCGGCTGGGCCGCTGAGGCGTGCGATCGGCGCCCTCTACGGCCTCGATCCCGACCGGATCGTCTGTGGGGCGGGGTCGGACGAGCTGTTGAGCCTGCTGGCGCAAGCCTATCTCGGCCCCGGTACCGAGGCGATCCAGACGGCGCATGGCTTCCTGGTCTACGAGATCGCGACCAAAACGGCGGGCGCGAGACCGGTCGTAGCCCCCGAGCATGATCTGATAGTCGATGTCGACGAGATCCTGAGCCGCGTGACCGAGCGCACGCGCCTCGTCTGGCTCGCCAATCCTGGCAACCCGACCGGCACCTATCTGCCGTTCGACGAGGTGAAGCGGCTGCACCGCGGTCTGCCGGCCCATGTGCTGCTGGTCTATGATGCTGCCTATGCGGAGTACGTGCGGCGCAACGATTACGAGGCTGGAATCGAGCTGGTCGCGACAGCTGGGAACGTGGTCATGACCCGAACCTTCTCCAAGATCCATGGCCTCGCGAGTCTGCGGATCGGCTGGGCCTATTGCCCGGCAGCGGTGGCGGACGTGCTCAATCGCATCCGTGGCGCCTTCAACGTGACGGGCGGCGCCATTGCGGCCGCGACAGCCGCACTCGCCGACACGGCGCATGTGGAGGCGAACCTCGCCCACAACGATAAATGGCTGAAACGGTACGCCGAGGAGCTCGGCCGGATCGGTTTGAAAGTCACCGACAGCGTGACGAACTTCCATCTGATCCGCTTTCCCGCCGGAAAGGGCCGTACGGCAGCAGACGCCGATACCTTCCTGAAGAGCCGCGGCATCATCCTGCGCGGCATGACGGGCTATGGCTTGCCCGACTGCCTGCGGCTCACGATCGGGACAGACGAGGAGAATGCGAAGGTGGTTGCAGCACTCGCTGATTTCATGAAGAGCCCGGTATGACCACGACGGTGAGCCAACCGATGTTCGAGCGGGTCGCGCTGATCGGCATCGGCCTGATCGGCTCCTCGCTGTCGCATGCCATGCGCCGGGGCCACTTGGCCGCTGAGATCGTCGGGCACGCCAAGAGCGAGGCGACCCGGGAGAAGGCCGTCGCGCTCGGCCTCGTCAGCAAGGCCTATGCGACGGCGGCGGAGGCCGTTGCCGGCGCCGACCTCGTCATCCTGTGCGTGCCGATCGGGGTGTGCGGGGCGATCGCACGCCAGATCGCGCCAAACCTGCACCAGGGCGCGATCCTGACCGACGTCGGCTCGGTCAAGGGCGCGATCGTCGCCGACGTCGGCCCGCATGTCCCCGAAGGCGTGCATTTCATCCCCGGGCATCCGATCGCAGGCACCGAGAACTCCGGACCCGAGGCGGGCTTCGCGGAGCTGTTCGACGGCCGCTGGACCATCCTGACGCCAGTCGAGGGCACGGCGCCGGCGGCGGTCGAGCGGCTGCAGGCCTTCTGGGAGGCCTGCGGCTCCAAGGTCGAGGTGATGGATGCGACCCATCACGACCTGGTGCTGGCGATCACCAGCCACGTGCCGCACTTGATTGCCTACAACATCGTGGGCACCGCCGACGACCTCGAGGTGGTGACGAAGGGCGAGGTGATCAAGTTTTCCGCCGGCGGCTTTCGCGATTTCACCCGCATCGCCGCCTCCGACCCCGTGATGTGGCGCGACGTCTTCCTCAACAACAAGGAGGCCGTGCTCGAGATGCTCGGCCGCTTCAACGAGGATCTGGCGCAATTGCAGCGGGCGATCCGCTGGGGCGACGGGGCGATGCTGGAGGAGTTCTTCACCCGCACCCGCGCCATCCGCCGCGGCATCGTCGAGGCGGGCCAGGATACCGCCGGCACGCCGCTCTACCGGGCGAGGTCGGGCGAGAAGGGGAGTTGAGGCGGCAGCTCATCGGTCGCCGCCGCTTCGCGTCGAGATCATCTACAACACGAAATCCGAAGCCTGAAGCTGCACGACGCCAGCAAGCTCGATACGGAAATCCGAGACCCTGTCGCCATTGCTGTCGGCCGAGATGATGGTCTGGTCGTTGGCGGTGCCGGCATTGTCGACCCACCAATAGCGCAGCTCGCCGGCGGCTCCGCTGAACGAAGCGGTACCGACGAAGCCGAATGCGTCGCCAGCGGCCGCGCCGTTGCCGTCGATGGTCCGGAGATCGATCAGATCCTGTCCGCGCACGAAATCGCGAATGAGATCGCGCGTGGTTGCGCCGGTGCCGCTTTCGGAGAGAGCATTGAAGTCGAAGCGATCGCTGCCGGCTCCCCCCACCAGCACGTCGCGGCCGTTGCCCCCGACCAGCCAGTCGTTGCCGCCATTGCCGATCAGCGTATCGTTGCCACTGAGGCCGCTCAACGTGTTGTTGCCGGCGTTGCCCTCGATCACGTTGGCGCCGCTGTTGCCCCAGCCGGTGATGTTGGCGATGCCGAGCAGCTTCAGGTCGGTTGCGTTGGTCGAGAGCTGGGTGCTGGAGCCCGCATGAATCTCGCGGCCATCGACCAGGTCGAGCTTGGCGTTCTGCGTGCCCGAGACGACGTAGGCCGAGACTGGGTTGACGAGATCGCCGCCAGCGAACGTCACCTTCAAGGTGCCGCCATCGGCCCGGATCGCATAGCCGCCCCCCGACCCGGTGGTGTCGCTGCCGGCCGCGATGCCGGCTTTGGCCGCGGAAGCCGTCACGCCCGCGACCGCCTCGCCGATGTCGTAGGTGTTGTCGCCATCGCGATCGTTGTAGACGGCGCCGGTCAGGAAGTTGGCGGTGCCGGCGCGGCCGAAATTCTCCGTCGCCGCCACTACGGTCTGGCCACCGAGATTGTTCTGCACGACGCCGATCCCGATCTCGCGAATGTCGTCGGCGAGCATTGCGATGCGGTGGCCGCGGCCGCTGTCCCAGGTGTCGATGAAGAGGCCGTCGTGCTGCTGCTGCACCATGCCGAGGATGTTGGGCGTGCCGGTCGCCCAGGACAGCGCGACGTTCTCGTTGCGCAGGAAGCTCGAGGTGTCGGCGTAGCCGGTCGCCGCGATCCGCGATCCAGGCGTGCCGTCGCCGACGCTGTTGTGCACGTAGCCGACGCCATCGAACACGCTGTCGAACACCTCCGCGTGCTGCGACAGCACCTGGGAATGGCCCTTGGCGGCTGCGAGCAGCTGATCGCTCGGCGCCAGCACCTGCTTGGGCGCGGCCGAGATGGTGCCTGCCGCCAGCCCCTCGTTGAGGTTGATGCCGAGGCGCGCGGCCTCCCCCGCCGGATCGAGCCGGGCCCGGTTGATGCTCTCGAGCAGCAGCTGCTCATAGCTGTTCAATTGTGTCATGGCGATCCCCTGATCTTGTTTGTGCTCGCCGGCGGTCGTGTCGGTTGCCGCCGGTTCTCGATGGACGAAATCTAGGAGGTGAGCTGCCCGGCACGTGTTCCGGGGGGAACAGCGGGCGAGGAGAATTCACCATGCGTGCCGCCAGGTGCAATTTTTCTCCGCGCCTGTTCCATCGGGAACAGCGCGACGGCCACGCGCTCACTAGGTTCGGGTTGACGCAACTCAACGCCGAAGTCGGAAACGGGAGACGTGTGATGGCAATCAAACCCGTATGGACGCTCGATCGGATCATCGGCCAGCTCGATTCGGACCGGCATTGGGACAATCCGCGGACCTTCTACCGCGATCCCGGATCGGGAATGGTCGTGCTCGGGCCGCAGACGATCACTTATACCATGGACGGGCTGCCGCGGACGGACGGATACACGGGTAATGCCGGCCTCGGCGCCGTGCCGATGACCCAGCACGAGAAGACGATGGCGACCATCGCTTTCGAGCTGTGGGACGAGCTCATCGCGCCGGTCCTCAATCACTCCCACGACCGCAACGCCGACATCAATTTCAGCTACACGTCGGATCGTGGCACCATCAATCCTAACGCCCAGAATATTCTAAATCCGAATGGAAGCATCGACTTTTCCAATATCTGGATACCTGAACAGACATTTGATCAAAACGGTGAAGTCGAGACCGATTTCAGGTTCGATCCCTTCGTGTCCTACGGCTATCACCAGTTCAGCACCTTCGTGCACGAGATCGGCCATGCGCTCGGGCTCGATCATCCGGGGCCTTACAATGCGGGTGATGGGACGATCATAAGTTATTCTGGCAGCGCCATTTATGCTCAAGACACGATTCAGTATTCGATCATGTCCTATTTCCACGAGCGCCATCCCGGTACCGGCGCGTACTACATCTTGAGCGGGCGTCAGATCGAGCCACATACGCCGATGCTCCACGACGTGGCTGCGATCCAGGCCATTTATGGTGCGGACCTGGAGACTCGCATCGGCAACACTGTCTATGGATTCAACAGTGCGTTCGGTACGCTCTCGCCCTTCAACTTCGCGAGCAACCGCACCCCCCTCCTCACCATCTACGACGCCGGCGGCAACGACACCTTCGACGTCTCGGGCTTTAGTCAGAACCAGGTCGTCGATCTGCGGCCTGGCGAGTACTCCTCCGTCGGGGCACTGAGGAAGAACGTCGCCATGGCGTTCAACATCGCCAACGTAAATGCCGTGATCGAAAATGCGATCGGGGGTCGCGGCAACGACCGTATGATTGGAAACGATGCCAACAACCGGGTTGCCGGCGGCCTCGGCAGCGACACGATATCCGGACTCGGCGGCAACGACACGCTCGACGGCCAGGGTAACGCCGACGCCATGTCCGGTGGTTTGGGCGACGACACCTACTTCATCGACAACGTGAACGATAGGGTCAACGAGGAGATCCCCGGGACCACGCCGTTCTCCGCCCGCTTCGAGGATGCGGGCAGCGCCAGAGACACTATAGTCACGACGCTCTCGTTCTACGATCTCTCCAATACCTGGAGTGCGAATTTCATCAGCGCTGCTCCGCAGAGTGCGATCTTCGGTACGGTCGAGAATCTGCGGATGGAGGCACTGTCAGGCATCAGCACTGGCATCGGCAACAGCGCTGCAAACAACATTCGTGGTTCGCTCGGTGTGCTGAGCGCACCCCGCTACGATTTCTCCGGCCTCGACGGCAACGACACGCTGACCGGTGGGTTCAATGGTGCTGGCGATACACTGGACGGAGGTGTTGGCGACGACCGGCTGAGTGGCCTTTCCGGCAGCGACATCCTGCGCGGCGGGCTCGGTGCCGACACGCTCAACGGCGGCACTGGCATCGACACGGCCGACTACTCGCTCGCAACGTCTGCGGTCGTGGTCAGCCTCGCCAACCCCGCCGCCAACACCGGTGAGGCGGTTGGCGATACCTTCAGCAGCATCGAGAATGTGCGCGCCACCAGCTTCGATGACTTCCTCACTGGGGACAGCGGCGCCAACCGCCTGCAAACCTTCGGCGGCAATGACACCCTCATCGGCGGTGCGGGCGCGGATTCGCT
>JANNSW010000180.1:0-5273 GCA_031403055.1 Hyphomicrobiaceae bacterium
TCAACTGCAGCAGGTCGGGCGAGGACAGTGCTACCAGCGCCTCGATGGCGCTATCGAGGTCGCGATGCTCCAGGCGGAGCTTGGCGAGCAGCTCGCGGATCTGCCGGTCGTTGGATGTGGACATCGAACTCCGTTGGCGAAGCACTTGGCCTATGCAGCGCTGCAGTATCACCGCCGATCGCACGCGACGCAAGCGGGTCGAGAGCCGAACCGAGCCGCGCATGCGCAACAATGCGGCGGATAGGCGATCGGGCCGCTGGTGCGCGTCGCGCGAATCGGACTGTAATGGTTTTTGATTGTTCCACCTGCGGGAAATCATGCGACGAGAGCTCGCGGCTCGTTCGGGCTCGATCGGCGTGTTGATCTTTCAAGGTTGCATGGCAGCCGGCTCCGGCGCCAATGGGTCGATAGGCATCGTCTGGCGGAGCCGATAGGCATCACCATGCAGAAGAGACCTCTGCTCATCGTCATCCTTGCCGCCGGCAAGGGGACGCGGATGAAATCGAGGCGGCCGAAGGTCTTGCACGAGATCGCAGGTCGCTCGCTGATCGGCCATGTGATGGCGGCGGCCAAGGCCGCCGGCGCCGAGCGCTTGGCCGTGGTGATCGGGCCCGGCATGGACGACGTGCGCGCGGAAGTGGGCCGGAATCTGGAAGGCTCGGACGTTTTCGTCCAGACGAGCCAGCTCGGCACCGCCGACGCGCTGCTCGCGGCCCGGCCGGCGTTGGAGCGCCACCAGGGCGATGTGATCGTGCTGTTCGGCGACACGCCGCTGATCACAGCCCAGACCATCATGCGCACGGCCGACGCACTTGCAGGCGGCGCGAGCGTTGCCGTGGTGGGGTTCGAGGCCGGCGACCCGACCGGCTATGGCCGCATCCTGAGGGATGCAACGGGGTGCGTCGCCGCCATCCGCGAGGAGAAAGAGGCGAGCGAGGGGGAGCGCCAGATCCGGCTGTGCAACTCGGGCGTGATGGGTTTTCGCTCCGAGCATCTGCTCGGGATTCTGACCGCGATCGGCAATGCCAACGCCAAGGGCGAGTACTACCTGACAGATGCGGTCGAGATCGCACATGGCCGCGGCCAGCGGACTGTCACCGTGATGGGCAGCGAAGGCGAGATGATGGGCATCAACGACCGCGCCCAGCTCGCGGCCGCCGACGCCATCTTCCAGGCCACCAAGCGCGCTGCCGTGATGGCGGGCGGCGCAACGCTGGTAGCGCCCGAGACCGTCACTTTCAGCCACGACACCATCGTTGGCGAGGACGTGCTGATCGAGCCCTATGTGGTGATCGGCCCCGGCGTCACGATCGAGAGCAATGTCACGATCCGCGCCTTCACCCATGTGGTCGGCACCGACCGGAAATCCCAATCGGGCGCGCGCATCTCGTCGGGATCCGAGGTGGGCCCCTTCGCGCGGCTTCGACCTGGCACCAACCTCGGAGCCAACGTCCACATCGGCAATTTCGTCGAGGTAAAGAACGCCGTCCTCGAGGACGGCGCCAAGGCTAACCACCTGAGCTATTTGGGCGACGCGCATATCGGCAAGGGTGCTAACATCGGCGCCGGCACCATCACCTGCAATTACGATGGCTTCAACAAGCACCGCACCGAGATCGGGGCGGACGCCTTCATCGGCTCCAACACGGCCCTGGTTGCACCGGTCTCGATCGGCGAGGGCGCGATCGTGGGCGCGGGCAGCGTCATCACCAAGGATGTGGCGGGGGGCGCGCTCGCCATGACGCGCGCCGATCAGAAGGAATGGACAGGCTGGGCCGCGCGCTTCAAGCGCATGATGCAGCGGCCGAAAGCGAAAACCGCCTGACGTCCCGCCAGGACAGCAGCAGTCGTCAAAACGAGAAAGAGGATACTCCATGTGCGGCATCGTCGGAATTCTCGGCAAGGACATGGTGGCGCCCAGCCTGGTCGATGCGCTCAAGCGCCTCGAATACCGGGGCTATGATTCGGCCGGCGTCGCGACCGTCCTGAACGGCCACCTCGATCGCCGCCGGTCCGAGGGCAAGTTGAAAAACCTCGAGAACCGGCTCGCCGGGTCCCCGCTCCCGGGTCGCACCGGCATCGGTCACACCCGTTGGGCGACCCATGGCGCGCCGACCGAGAGGAACGCGCACCCGCACATGTCCGCCAAGGTCTCGGTCGTCCACAATGGGATCATCGAGAACTTCCGCGATTTGCGCGAGGAGCTTGGCCGCGACGGCTACGAGTTCGCCTCCGACACCGACACCGAGACGATCGTCCACCACATCACCCGCAATCTCGACCGCGGCCTCACGCCCAAGGAGGCTGTGCGCGACACGCTCGGCCATCTGCAGGGCGCGTTCGCACTCGCCATCATCTTTGCCGGTCACGACGATCTGATGATCGGCGCGCGCCAGGGCAGCCCGCTCGCGATCGGCCATGGCGAGGGCGAGATGTACCTGGGCTCGGACGCGATCGCGCTTGCCCCTTTCACTGATGCGATCACCTATCTCGACGACGGCGACTGGACCGTGCTGCACCGCGACCGGCTGGAGATCTTCGACAAGTCGGGTGCCGCCGTCGAGCGGCCGATGATCCGCTCGGTTGCGAGCGCACTTCTGGTCGACAAGGGCAACCATCGCCATTTCATGCTGAAGGAGATCCACGAGCAGCCCGAGGTGATCGCCCACACCCTCGCCAACTATCTCGACCTGTCCGCCGGCCACGCCCGTTTCCCCGATCTCGGCGTCGATCTCGCCAAGGTCCGCCGCGTCACCATCTCGGCGTGCGGAACCGCCTATTACGCGGGGCTCGTGGGCAAGTACTGGCTCGAGCGCATCGCGCGTCTGCCGGTCGAGATCGACGTCGCTTCCGAGTTCCGCTATCGCGAGGTGCCGCTCGAGCCAGAAGGCCTCGCCGTATTCGTCTCGCAATCGGGGGAGACCGCCGACACGCTGGCAACGCTGCGCTATTGCAAGACAGCCGGGCAGAAGATCGCCTCGATCTGCAACGTCCGCACCTCGACCATCGCGCGCGAGTCGGACGCCCTGCTTTCGACGCTGGCCGGCCCCGAGATCGGCGTCGCCTCGACCAAAGCCTTTACCTGCCAGCTGGCGGTTCTGGCATGCCTTGCGCTGGCTGCAGGCCGGGCGCGTGGCGTGCTCGATGCCAAGACCGAGCTCGAGATCGTCGATGCACTGATGGAGGTGCCACGCCACATCTCGACCATCCTGCGCGACGAGGATCATTTCATCGAGCTCGCCCACCGGCTCTCCAAGGCCCGCGACGTGCTCTACCTGGGGCGCGGCATCAGCTATCCGATCGCGCTCGAAGGCGCCTTGAAGCTGAAGGAGATCTCCTACATCCACGCGGAAGGCTATGCGGCGGGCGAGCTGAAGCACGGGCCGATCGCGCTCATCGACGAGAACGTGCCGGTGATCGTGGTTGCGCCACAGGACGACCTGTTCGAGAAGACCGTGTCCAACATGCAGGAGGTGGCGGCACGCGGCGGCCAGATCATCCTGATCACGGACGCGGATCCGAGCCGGGTTGGCTGTGATGTGGCGGCGACGGTACGGCTGCCCAAGGCTCATCCGTTCGTGAGCCCACTGCTGACCGCCATTCCGGTGCAGCTGCTCGCCTACCACACGGCGGTGCTGATGGGCACCGACGTCGACCAGCCGCGCAACCTCGCGAAGTCGGTGACAGTCGAGTAGCGATGCTATTCGCCGAGCAGACCGGCTGCGCCATTCTCCAGGCGGCGTACCAGCTCGGCGATCACGACCACATAGCTCGCGGCGACAAAGCCGGTGAACACGTTGGTCGATAGCACGGCGCCGACGATGCGGGCGCCATCCGCGTTCATCGCCTGCGTGAGCAGCGAGACGATCACCTGATCGAAGCTGCTCTTCAGCAGATAGAGGAACTCGCTCGCTTGAGCGATGCTCGGCTTGGCGGGCAACTGGAACGTCGCGTAGCTACCGACCTCCCCTAGCGTGACCGGCGGCAGCAGAATCGAGAGCGCGAGCGAGAACAGCAGGCCGAGCGGAGCCGCCAGCCGGAAATAGCCCCAGCGGGTCGGTGCCGCGCCAAGACTGAGCACCAGCCGCCGCAGGATGCTGGTACCGGCAAACACCGTCGCCCCGAACAGGATCGCGATCCAGACGAGCCGCACCTGATCGGTGCCGCTAAAGGTCAAGAGCGCGACCAGCCCTGCAAGAATTGCCTTCACGCTGGCTTCGGCAATGGCAACGGCCCAGGTGCCCAGCGACAGACCGGGCAGCTTGCGATCGAAATAGAAGGGCAGCTCGTGACGCAGCCGCTGCTGCTCGAGCACCAGACCAAGCAGCAGCGCGAGGCCGGCCGAAGTCGCGGCGAAGGCGAGCGGATGGTGGTAGGCAAACATTGCCACGGCAACGACGCCCGCCACCTCGAGCGCGAAGATGAGAATATTCGCAAGGATGCGCATGGTCCCTCCGCGGGCGCCCGGGGCCGCCGCTTCATCCAGCACTGTTTGCGGCGCGCTTGCGACGTGGTCAAGGCATTGCCAGACTCTCCCGTTCGCTCGCCTTGGAGTTGTATATGGGCATAGCAATGATCGAGGACCCGATGGACCAGGACCGCAAGACCCTTTCCGACCTGCTCGACGTCATGGCGGCGTTGCGGAAGCCCGGCAGCGGCTGCCCCTGGGACCTCGAGCAGGATTTCCGCTCGATCGCCCCCTACACGATCGAGGAGGCCTATGAGGTCGCCGACGCCATCGAGCGCGGCAGCCGGGGCGATCTGAAGGAGGAGTTGGGCGACCTGCTGCTGCAGGTCGTCTATCACGCCCAGATGGCGAAAGAGGAAGGCGCTTTTTCGTTCGACGATGTGGCCAACGCCATCACGACCAAGATGATCCGCCGCCACCCGCATGTTTTCGGCGATGAGGCCACGCGCTCCGCCGGCGTCGCCGAAGGATTCTGGGAGAAAATCAAGGCCGAGGAGAAGGCGGGGAAGGGTGAGCCGGTCTCGCTGCTCGCTGACGTACCTCTCGCCATGCCCGCGCTCACGCGTGCCGTGAAGTTGCAGGGGAAGGCCGCGCGCGTCGGCTTCGACTGGCCCTCGCTCGCGCCAGTGCTCGCCAAGATGCGCGAGGAATTGGCCGAGCTCGATGAGATGGTCGCTGCCGGCAACCAGGACGGCATCGAGGCCGAGCTCGGTGACCTCTTGTTCGTGATGGCCAACGTAGCGCGTCACCTGTTGCTCGATCCCGAGGCAGCACTGCGGCGCACCAACGAGAAATTCACCCGCCG
>JANNSW010000181.1:0-1676 GCA_031403055.1 Hyphomicrobiaceae bacterium
AAAATCGCTGCTTTATCTGGAAGCGCGTTGTCTGTGCATGCAGCGCGCGATGGGCGTGCAGGGCACGCAGAACGGGGGCATCGATGGCGCGCCCTTGACCTGCACCATGCCGGGCGGCATGCGCGAGCTGATGGCGGAAAACCTGCTGGCGGTCTGGCTCGATCTGGAATGCGCCTCGGGTAACGACGCACGCGCGAGTGAATCCGAGATCCGCGTCGGCGCCAAGATCCTGCCCTATCTGATCGCCGGCTCCGATCTCATCTGCTCGGGCTTCGGCTCGATCCTCAAATACGACAACTCCTTCAATGCGTCGCTGCTGAACGGGGAGGAGATGGAGGACTATCTCGTTCTCCAGCGCGACTTCGAGGCGGATGGCGGTTTGACCCCGGTCGAGGAGACACGCGTGCTGGAATTGCGCAAGCGCGCGGTCGAAGCCTTGTCGGCGGTGCTGGAGGAGCTGGAGCTGGCCGAGCCGACGGCCGCCATGAAGGCGAGCGTGGTGGCGGCGTCGGGGTCGGATGATACGCGCAGCTATGGCCCGCGCGAGGCCGCCGTCATCAGCGGCAAGATCGAGGCGCGCGGCATCACCGTGGTCGACGTGATCAAGGCGCTGAGGGCGGGCGACTGATAGCGAGATACACCATGGACGAACATGTCAGGGTGAATGAGAAACTTCTGGAGCAAGCGGTGAGTCTTTCCGGCGAAGACAATGCCGAGAAGGTTGTTGAACTCGCTCTGGAAGAATTTGTCCGCCGCAGACGCAAGCTGCAGGCCTTGATGGACATTGCTGGCAAGATCGAGTTTTACGAAGACTACGATCACAAAGTAATTCGGAAAACTCGCTATGATGCTCCTTGATTCGTCAGTTGTTGTCCCGGTCACCCGAGGCAAGGGTGACGACAAGCTGAAACGACTTGTCGATGCGATCGGAACCGAAGACTTCTACCTGTCGCGATTCACGGAACTCGAATTGCTTCAGGGCGCACGGGATGGCGCCGATTGGGCGCGACTTGTAGGGTTCCTAGACGCACAGGAGTTCATCGGCCTTCAAGATAACGGCTGGCGAGACGCTGCGGCGATCTATTTCGAGCTGCGCCGCAAGGGGGTCACCGTCGGAAGCGTCATCGACTGTTGCATCGCGCAGACGGCAATGGAGCGCGGCCTCATCCTCGTGCATGACGATGGCGACTTCGAGCAGATCCTAACAGTGCGCCCGCTGAAGCTGCTGCGGGTTCGGGTGGTCTAGTGGTTCATAATTGAATAAAATCATCCTTGTCGATAACACCGCAAACAAGATATGAGTAACTCGGAGGAAATCTATGAAACATCTAGCGCTCGTCTACAAAGGGTAACATCACAATTACGAGCCACCCTCAGCGACAGACGTCTAATACCAAAACGCGTAATGATTGACCAGTCCCAGCGCCCCCCCTTCATTCGGCGCGGGAGAGGGTGGCCTGAAAGGCCGGGTGAGGGGACGTACTCGCGAGTCGAGGTTTGTGCTGCCTTGGTATCTGACGCCCACCCTTCCCCCTCCGCCGCCATCCCGCTACAAGCCCCCGATGCCTCCGCCCATCCGCCACCACCCCTCGCCCAACCTCGAGCCGCGCCGCGGCGTCGAGCGGCCCGACATGGTGATCCTCCACTACACCGGCACGCGCACCGCGGAAGAAGCG
>JANNSW010000182.1:0-2911 GCA_031403055.1 Hyphomicrobiaceae bacterium
GACGTCAGGACGCTTGAGGTAGCCCTTGTAGAGATCGGGCCCGCCAATCAGGGCTTCCCCGGACTGGCCGATTGCAACATCCTTGTCGTCGTCGTCGACCACGCGGATGAACACGCCCGGCGGCTCGGTGCCCATGGTTCCCGTCGCAACCAACTCGTCAGCCAGATGGTGCGGCACCCGGCTCATCACGCCGCCTTCGGTCGAGCCGTACTGATTGTGCCAATGGAAGCCGTAGCGCTTCAGCATCTGGGCATGCAGCTCCTTGGGCAAACCGGCATGGATTGCGAGGCGGATGCGGTGATCGTGCTCGCTCGGGCCGGGATCGCCTTTCATGAGGAGCGCCGGTACCGAGGCTATCGAGAGGATCTCGGTCGCGTCGTACTTGTTGACCACGTCCCAGAAGCGCGAGACCGAGAACCGCCGCATCGCGACCATGGTGCCCCGCGTCGCCAGCGAGGTCAGCAGCTGGATCGCCGGATCGGCGTAGTAGAACGGCAGGCAGCAGAGTTGGCGGTCCTGCCAGCCGCGACGGAACATGCGCGTATCGAGGTCGATCACGCGGAGCCACCAGCCGTGGTGGAGGAGGCAGCCCTTCGGCGCCCCGCTTGTGCCGGACGTGTAGTAGACGGTGACGACGTCCTCGCGCTGACATTCGGCCTTGGTGAAATCGAGCGGCTTTGCGCCTCGCGAATAGGCCTCGAGCCCGTCCGGCTCCTCGCCATCGACCACGATCACGTGCTGGAGCCTGTCGGAATTTCCGCGCACGCCGTCGATGACCGGTTTCTGGGGTATGCCACAGATGACGGCGACGGGTTGCGCGTCGCTCACGATATGCCCGGCGTCGAATGCCTGCGCAGTCGGCGCGATTGAAACGAGCACGCCGCGGTTCGCGATGATGCCGAAGAGGGCGATCATGAACTCGACGCGGTTATCGAGCATCACGACCACGTTGTCGCCCGTCTCGAGCTTACCCTTCAGGAAGCCGGCAAAGCGCTGGCAACGGTCGAGAAAATCCCCGCGGGTGATGGTCAGGCCGTCCTCGATGATGAGGACGGGGCGATAAGGATCCTCGGCGCAACCCTTGGCGACGATCTCGATGGTCGTCCGATGAGGAACCCCGCTCCACATGGGCGGCACGTTCTCGTGCTCGACCCAATCGGCCGGGCGCTTGGATTGTCTGTAGCCGTCGAGGCCGGTCGAAGCTTGCTTGCTCATGCGCTCACCTCCGCGAAGCCGGACTTGATCGCGAGCTCTCCACTCTTCTCCGTCGTCTCGAAGGCCACTAGCCGCCGCGCGCCTTCGACAGCGCCGAGCCAGACTCTGGTTGTCAGCGATTGCCCCGGCACCATGAGCACCGGCGCTGAGAACCGGCCGCCGAGCCGAAGGAGATTTTTCGCATCGCCCTGGCAGGCGACTCCGAGGACAGCGCGAGCGGCGATTCCCATGGTGCACATTCCGTGCAGGATGGGTGCTGGGAAGCCCAGCTCGCCGGCTGCCGCCTTGTCGAGCGTGTATGGAGAGTAGTCTCGCGCGGCCTCGGCATAGTTGAAGGCCTGATCGGGCGAGAGCTCGAGCGTGACAGGCTCGCCTTCGCCCTCGCGTTCAATTACGGGACGATCAGGCGCCGGATCTCCTGCCGCCTTGGCGGACTTCTCACTCGTCACCAGGCAGGTCGAGTACTGGGTCGAGACCTTCAACTGGTCGTGCGTCGCGATATCCGAGCGGATGATGAGCGTCGCGCCAGCCTTGGTCGGGCGGATGCCGATCAGCTTTGACACCGTGAAGAGCCGTTGTCCGGGCTCGATCGCACGATGGAAATGGAAGTCGTGCTCACCATGCAGCGCGAACTCGGGCGTCGCCGACTTCAATAGCTCGACCATGCTCTGCATCACCGGCACGTGGTGGAAGACCGGATGTGCAACTTTGCCCTCGCGTTGTGCCTCGATCGTATCGCCGAGCGCCTCGGCAAACTGGGCGAGTCGTGCCGTGCTGACGCGGAACTCCTCGCTGTCGCGCTCCAAACCGACTTTGCCGACATCGACACCCAATGCAGTGACTCCCTTATACTGTAGGCTGGTGCTGAAGCCCGCAGGGCTGAAGCCCAGCATTCCGGGCGCTGGGCTTCGCGATGGGCCTCAGCCCAGCCTACAAATTCAATCCCTCCACGAAATCCCCGAGCTTTGGCGGCGGCGGCAGCTTGCCCTCGAGCGCCCGATCGAGCGCATCGATCGTCCACTGCCCGTCCGTGCGAACATCGACAGCAATGCCCGTTTGCCCAATGACCTCGACGCGGTTGCCGTAGGCCTGAAAAACCTGGTTGGTCGCGGGGCAGTCCGCGTGGGCGAGCCAGGCGACGAGGGGCGAGACGTTGGCCGGATCGAAGACGTCGAAGACACCGGCAGGCGGAGCCTTGAGGCTCGTCTCGATACGTGTGCGCGCCGATGGCGAGACTGCGTTCGCTCGCACACCGTACCTCGCTCCCTCGAGCGCCACGACACGCGAGAGGCCAATGACGCCGAGCTTGGCGGAGGCGTAGCTCGCCTGTCCGAAATTGCCGACGAGGCCCGCGAGCGAGGTGGTCATGACGACGGACGCCTTGACGGTTGCTCCGCCCTTGGCCCGATCCCGCCAGTAGGCCATCGCGTGGCGCGAGGGGGCAGCGTGCCCTTTCAGATGGACGCGGATGACGGCGTCCCACTCCTCCTCGCTCATGTTGGCGAGCGTGCGGTCGCGGAGGATTCCCGCATTGTTGACGAGCACATGCAGGTCGCCGAACGTCTCGATGGCGAGGCGGATCATCGCCTCCGCGTCCTGCCAGTTGGAGACGTCGTGGCCGCTCACGACCGCGTTTCCGCCGCCCGCTTCGATCTCGGCGACGACCTGTTGCGCGGGCGTTGCATCCTTGCCATGG
>JANNSW010000183.1:0-1942 GCA_031403055.1 Hyphomicrobiaceae bacterium
GACGCCAGCTGCGTGATTGCGATCAGCGTCGAGCGGCGCCTCGTCGAGCA
Organism: Hyphomicrobiaceae bacterium; assembly: GCA_031403055.1. GTDB lineage: Bacteria > Pseudomonadota > Alphaproteobacteria > Rhizobiales > Hyphomicrobiaceae > JANNSW01. The sequence continues at coordinate 51 of JANNSW010000183.1, forward strand.
GGCGCTCGCCGCGACCGACCTCGTGCTCGAGGTGCCGCCGCAGTCGACCCATTGCGAGGTCGTGACCGCCAAGAAGACATTGCCGATCGAGCTGACGTTTTCCCCGCGTATCGTCTTCGAGGCGGGCGAGGCAGTCGAAGCCAGCCCGCGCATGGACAATGTCACGGGCGTGCCGAAGGCGCTGTGGTGGCCAGTCGCCTATTGGCTCAATTCAGCCGACATGATCGAGGAGCCGATGCTGAAGATCGTAAACGCCTATCGTCGGCACCGCGCCGGGAGGCAGGCGGCGGCGGAGTAGGCGGGGCGGGGCCGAGCCCCACGGATTCTTCCCCTACTCCCTCGAAGTCACCGGACCGGTAGCGACGCCAGTTGGACGAGAGGTCCGGTGGCAGCTCGTCCCATTTCTCATCGGGAATCTCGGCCGCAATGACCGCGAACAGCTCGCCGATCGTGAAGTCGGCGAGGTGGTTGAGGATGACGGGCATGGGTTGCTCGCTCTTCATGGAACGTGGCCCGTGATGCAGCAGGGCGAAACCCGCTCACTCCACCACGACGAACCGGGCCTGCTCGAAATGCCCAACATAGGCGGCTGCCATCGATATACCCTTCTGCCGTATCAGGAGGAACGAGGCGCAGTCGGTCAAGCTCCAGCCCTTGTCGGAAGATCTCCGATACTCGTCATAGGCGGCGTCGAACGGGGTCTCGATCAGCGGAACGATGTTGATCTTGGGATGTCGCCGCAGCGAATCGACCGTTTGCACTGCGCCTGAGCGAAGATGGCTGCCCCTCCCCGCAAAGTGGGTCAGGAATTCGATCAGCACCAGCTCTGTCGTCCAAAGCGCGGCGCCACTCACCCGAGCACCGACTTTCATCGCCCTGTCGTGATGGTTTGTCCTTAGGCGAAAAGACTGCAATCCAATGCGTTGTGTCGACGAAGACCGGTCCGGCTATCGCCACGGCTACGCCCGCAAGTAGTGGTCCGCACGGCTCGAAAGGTCGGCCGGCACCTTCTCCCATTCTTCAGCCGGGATCTTCGCCGCAATCGCTGCGATGATCTCGCTGATGGGCAGCTGCTCTTCCTGGCCGACCGATGGCACCGCTCCGCCTACTACGCTCGCCTGTGTGACTGAGGAGTCGCCTTCGGGTCGCTCGGTCTCCAACTCCGGGTCGTGCATCAATCATCTCCGATTTTAGCCACGATCATCACAATCTCATCAATCATAACACACCGGCGGACGTTGTGCGCTACTCCCGCAACGCCACCGGCTTCAGCTCCTCGAACCGGTCGCCGGGGCCAGGGTTCGCCGGATCGCACGCGCCACCCAGGTGGTTGAGGATGCCCCATACCGCGTTGAGCCCCGTCGTCACCGCGCCCTCGACCCAGCCGGGCGTCCAGGAGACGCCATCGCCCGCCATGAAGATGCCGCGCTCGGCAGGCGGCATCGCGCTTTGCATGAAATGGCAGTACATGCGGTGATTGTAACGGTAGTGGCCGGGCAGCGCACCCTTGAAGGCGCCGAGGAAATTCGGATCCGATTCCCAGGACACCGTGATCGGATCGCCGATGATGTGGCTGCGAATGTCGAGTCTGGGATAGATCTTTTCCAGCGCCTGCAGTGCGAGCGCGACCCGCTTGTCGACCGGAAGCGGCAACATTTTCAAGGCGTCGCTCATCCAGGAATAGGTCAGGCAGATGACGCCAGGCTGGCCCTCGCCATTGTCGAACAGATAGGTGCCGCGGGTGATGCGGTCGGTCAGCGTGGTGCTCATGCGGTCGCGGCCGGTGCCTGCGTCCTTCTCCTTCCAGAACGGCCGATCGACCATCACGAAGGTCTTTGAGGACTGCATGTAGCGGGTGCGATCGAGCGCCATCCAGAGCTTCTGCGAGAACA
>JANNSW010000184.1:0-8287 GCA_031403055.1 Hyphomicrobiaceae bacterium
GGGTGAGCGGGAGCGTATCATCGAGCATGGTCGTGAGCACATCGACGAAGGGAACTTCCGCGATGATGCCGGCAAACAGGCCGGGGGCCATGTTGGCGATGGCGCCCATCAGCATCCCGCCCGCCGAGCCGCCATGCGCGATGATGCCGCCGTGCGAGGTGAAGCGCTCGGCGGCAAGGTATTCAGCGGCCGCGATGAAATCCCTGAACGTGTTCGTCTTCTTCTCGCGCTTTCCTTCCGTGTACCAGGCATAGCCCTTGTCCTTGCCGCCGCGGATGTGGGCGATCGCGTAGACGAAGCCGCGATCGACGAGGCTGAGCCGCGCCGTCGAGAAGCTTGCCGGCATCGCGATACCGTAGGAGCCATAGCCATAGAGCAGGAGCGGCGCCGAGCCGTCGAGCTTGGTTGCCTTGCGGTAGAGGAGGGAAACCGGCACCAGCTCGCCGTCATGGGCAGGGGCCTGCACGCGCCGCGTGACGTAGTCCGCGGGATTGTGCCCGCTCGGCACTTCCTGGCGCTTGCGCAGCGTCCGCGCCCGGCTCTCCAGGTCGTAGTCGATCACCTCGGATGGTGTCGTCATGGATGAATAGGTGAACCGCAATGTCCGTGTATCGAACTCGTAGCCCGCCATGATGCCGAGCGAATAGGCTTCCTCCGGGAAGCTGATCGTGTGCTCGGCGCCATCCTCTTTGCGGCGAATGGCGATGCGCGGCAGGCCATCCTCGCGCTCCAGCCTGACCAGATGGCCGGCCAGAGGCTCGACCGAGAGGATGAGCCGGCCGGGCCGATGCGACTCGAGCTCGCGCCAATGGGCCCGGCCTGGCTTGGCGGGCGAAGCCTCCATCAGCTTGAAATCGACGGCACCGTCGGCGTTCGTCAGGATCAGCAGCCGGTCGCCCCAGTCGTCGACCGAGTATTCGTGACCTTCGGCGCGTGCTTCGACCAGGCGCGTCGCGGTCTCGGGCGCAGCCGCATCGATCAGATGGACCTCCGTCGTCTCGTGGGTATGGGACGAGATCACGATGAAACGCCGGCTCTGGGTCGCCCCGATCGAGACGAAGAAGCCCGGATCGCTCTCCTGATAGACGAGGGCGTCACCGGCGGCGTCCGTCCCCAGGCGATGGCGGTAGACGGCGAAGGGCCGGTGATTGTCGTCGAGCTTCACGTAGAACAGCGTGCGGTTGTCGGACGCCCAGACGACGCTGCCGGCCGTCTCCGTGACGATGTCGGGGAGATCGCGGCCGGTCGCGAGGTCGCGAATGCGAGCGGTGTAGAACTCCGAGCCCTTGTCGTCGACGGTATAGGCGAGAAGGAGGTGATCGGGGCTGTGCTCGGTGTGGCCGAGCTGGAAATAGGCGAGCCCCTCGGCCATGAGATTGCCATCGAGCAGCACCTCTTCAGGCCCTCCAGCCCGGGGCTGCCGGCAGACGAGGGGGTATTCGCCGCCGGTGACGTGGCTGGTGTAGTAGGCAAACGAGCCGTCAGGGGAGGGAACGCTCGAATCGTCCTGCTTGATGCGCCCCTTCATCTCGGCAAACAGCGCCGCCTGCAGCGCCTCGGTTTGCTCGAGGACGAGCGCGGTATGGGCGTTCTCGGCGTCGAGCTGGGTGCGGATGTCGGCAGGGAGCAGCTCCGGCGAGCGCATGACCTCCTGCCAATTGGGCGCCTTCAGCCATGCATAGTCATCGGCAAGCTCAATTCCGTGATAACGCGCGAGATGGGGCACCCGCTTGGCGATCGGGCCGCGCCGGGTTGCAGTAATGACGTTCTTGCTCATAAGGATCGCCCTGATAACATTTCCGTGAAGACGTGTGGATGTGCTATAATTGCTCGTCAGCGGGGGCAGTCAACCCTTCTAGCTTGCGAGGAATTATGACCGAGAACCGTCTCTACGTTCATGTTCTGCTCGATCGTTCCGGTTCCATGGAGACTTGCCGCGACACAACCATAGCGGCATTCAACACCTATGTCCGCTCGCTGCAGATCCACGACGCGACGTTGACGCGTCTGTCGCTCACCCAGTTCGATACGGAAGGCATCGACCTCCATCACGATTCCCAGTCGGTTCATATCATCGGCGCGCTCACCCGGGAAACCTATGTGCCGCGCGGCGGCACGCCACTCTACGATGCGATCGCCAAGACGGTCGCCCACATCGACGGCGTGAAGCTCGCCAGCAACGAGGTCGCCAGCCTCGTGATCCTGACCGACGGGCGCGAGAATGCGAGCCGCGAGCATACCAAGGAGAGCATCAAGGCGCTGCTCGAGTCGCGCCAGCACGAGAAGAACTGGCTCGTGCTCTATCTCGGCGCCAACCAGGATGCGTTCGCCGAGGCCGCCAAGATCGGCGTCGACAGCGACTATGCGCTCGAGTACAGCCCCACCCGGGTGCTCTACGCCTTGTCCGCTGCCTCGGAAAGCTCGCACAAGTTCTCGCACGGACGGACGCGCGCAGCCGCGGTGATCACCACGGCCCAGCGACGCGCGGCCAAGGACCAGGATCAAAAGGCGTAATGTCGTCGTGAGCCGATAGAGCAAAGCTTCGGGCGGGCAAAGCTCGTGCCGCCCGGGGCAGGCTGCGCAAACGCCTGAAAACATTGGCTAAAATGAGTGGAGGCCACGCCCGGAATCGAACCGGGATTCACGGATTTGCAGTCCGGTGCGTAACCACTCCGCCACGTGGCCTGAAACTCTCGAGTGCTTTGGCATGGAGGTGTGGTGCCCCTCCGAGCCCACGGATAACGGCTTCGTGTGCCGGACCGAGCGGCATCTCCTAGCAAGCTTCCGCCGCGCACGCAAACGCTTCGGATGTGGAGCAGCACCCCAACGAAGCGAGGCGCGACGAAGAAAAACGACCCGGCATTCACGCTTTCGCTTGAGATTGGCACGACTCGCAGGCACCTTCCCGGTTCCAAGGACGAGAAGCCTCTCGCTGCACTGCAACCTGACAGATCGGAAGGGCGAGACGATGTCGATGAAACGGATTCTGGTACCGGTCGAGAAGCACGCGCTGATCGAGCAGGTGTTCGCAACGGCAGTGCAGTTCGCCCGGATCTTCGGATCGGAGATCGAAGGTGTCGCCACCAGGCCCTTGATCGAGGACATCTATGTCGGGGGCGCGCTCGGCGGCATTCCGGTCCCCCACTACGAAGTACGCGAAGCCGTGCCGGCCGGCGAGTTGCGGGGCATGTTCGAGCGGGCGATGCGCGGCGCGGGAATTGCCGCGCGCGGGACCGGGCCCGACCGTCCGAGCTTTGGCTGGAAGGGCGAGGAGTCACTCGTCGAGAGCCAGATCGGCCTGACGGCACGCGCCTACGACCTCACCGTTTTCGCCCGCCCTCGCGGCGATGGCTCGAGCCCGCGCATCAGCACGCTCGAGGCAATCCTGTTCGAGAGCGGCCGGCCGCTGCTGATTGCGCCGCCCGCTGCGCCGCGGTCGCTGGGCAAGCACGTCCTGATTGCCTGGAATTGCAGCACCGAGACCTCCCGCTGCGTTGCGCTCGGCATGCCGGTGATCGAGCGGGCCGAGAAGGTTACGGTGTTGACGGTCGAAGGCGGAACCGTGCCCGGTCCCAGTGGCGCCGAGCTCGCGAGCCTGCTGGCCGCCAACGGGATCAAGGCCACGGAGCGCACCGTCAAGCCCGGCACGCGCACCACTGGCGAGGCCATTCTCGCCGAGGCGATGACCGCCGGTGCTGACCTGCTGATCAAAGGCGCCTACACCCAGAGCCGCTTGCGCCAGATGATCTTCGGGGGCGCGACAAGCCATATCCTTGCCGCAGCCGAGATCCCGGTGTTCATGTCCCACTGAGGCTCGAGACGCCGGGCCTGCCGCTTGCCACTTCCGCGCCGCATCCAGCTTCGGCTATGAGTGGTGGGAATCCAGCCTGCACAGGGAACCCAGCCTGCCACCGGGAACAATGAGCCGATGATCGATTTCGTCCGCATGCGCCGCAATATGGTCGAGAGCCAGGTTCAGCCCAACGATGTAACCGACCGGCGGATCCTGCGCGCGATGCTCGAGGTGCCGCGCGAGCGGTTCGTCGCGCCCGCCATGGCCGACCTCGCCTATATCGACGAGGCCGTGCCGATGGAGGCAACCGTGCCGGCGCGCGATGCCAGACGGATGGGATCGCCACTGGTCATCTCGAAGCTGTTGCAGTTGGCCGCGATCGCGGCCAACGATCTGGTGCTGGAGGTCGGCTGCGGCAGCGGCTACCTGACGGCGGTCATTGCGCGCCTGGCGATGACGGTCGTGGGCGTCGAGAGCAACAAGGGGCTTGCCGACCGCGCGCGGAAGACGCTGGCGGAACTTTCTGTGGACAACGCAAACGTGATCGACGCACCGCTGGCGGAGGGCTGCGCCGCCGAAGGACCTTTCGACGTGATCATTTTCGGGGGCTGCGTGCCCGAGGTGCCCGACACCTTCCGTCAGCAGTTGAAGCTGTCCGGGCGGCTGGTTGCCGTGGTCGGCGAGAGCCGACACGCCCAAGCCATGCTGTTCGAACGCGCCGGACAGGGCTGGAGCAGCCGGCCCGTCTTCAACGCGGCAGCTCCAGCGCTCCCAGGCTTCGAGAAAGCGCCAGCCTTCCTATTCTGATGCGGCAGGAGCCCCGAGATCCGGGCTGCCTCCTCACAGGCAAGGCCTGACGTGCCACCCTGCATTTTGTCGCGAACCGTGACGCCATCGGTTGCAATGGCAATCGAATCGCGCCGTGAGCGATTAATGATCGATTAACTCTTTGTGCCGGCCAAACCGCCCGTGAAGGCGGAGTGTTTGCTTTCTTCCGGCTGCCCCCGGATTGGCCGGTGTGGCCTGGTCGGGTTGGGCAAGCGACCGTGCGGTACCGTTGCGTCGAGGCGTCGAGGCCGGATTTCAAGTAGCGACGTTACCGGCCCTTCGAGGTTCAAGCGAAGGGGCAGCCTTACATCATGCGATCGACCAATCCGCTGGCCATTTTGTCGGCACGCAACAATGGCCGCCTCGCGAGGGTGTGTCTCGCCGCCGGGCTGGCGCTGTTGCTGTCCCGGACAGCAGCACGCGCGGAGACGCTCTTTGAGGCGCTGGCTGCAACCTACACCAGCAACCCAGCGATCAATGCCGAGCGCGCACGTGTTCGGGCCAGAGACGAGGACATTGCACGGGCGCAATCGGGCTACCGCCCGACCATCAGTGGCCAGGCCGATGTCGGCAGTCAGCGGACCGAGACGGATCCGGGCTCGCGCGCGGATGGCACCGTTCATCCTCGCAGTGTCACGCTTTCGCTGTCGCAGCCCATCTTCGACGGCTATCAGACAGTCTATGGCGTGCGCGAGGCAGAATCATCAGTGCTCGCGCAGCGCGAGGTGCTGCGCGGCATCGAGTTGCAGACGCTGCTCGACGGGGTCACCGTCTATGTCAACGTGATCCGCGACCAGGCGATCGTGCGGTTGCGTCAAAGCAACGTGGCTGTGCTTTCCGAGCAGCTGAGCGGTACCGAGGAACGGTTCGCCGTCGGCGAGGTGACCAAGACCGACGTCGCCCAGGCGCGCGCCCGCCGCGCCGGCGCAGTCTCCGCGCTCGAGCTCGCCAAGAGCAATGTCCGCTCGAGCATTGGCGAGTACATCCGCATCGTCGGCCATGCGCCAGGGTCCCTGCAAGATCCTCGACCGATCGATCACTTGCTGCCCGCAACGCTCGACGAGGCGATCGCGACCGGCATGGCGGAGGATCCAGATGTGGTCTCCGCCGCCTTCCGCGAGCAGGCATCCCGCCATACCATCAAGCGCATCGAGGGTGAATCGCTGCCGCAAGTGCGGGTCGACGCCTTGTTCCAGGAGAGACTCGATCCGAGCCTGCTGGTGGAGCGCCAGGAGCTCGCGCAGATCTTCGCGCGCCTGACCGTCCCCTTCTATCAGGGCGGCGAGATCTCGGCTCGCGTCCGGCAAGCCAAGCAGGAGCGCCAAGGGCAGATCGAGGACATCGAGCAGGCCCGTGTGCAGGCCCGCTCGCGCGTGGTCACGGCATGGTCGCGTCTGGTCGCGGCGCGCGCCCAGTTGCAATCCGATCAGGTTCAGGTGGAGGCGACCCAGACCGCGCTCGACGGTGTGCGCGAGGAGGAGAAGGTCGGCCAGCGTACCCTGCTCGACGTGCTTGACGCCCAGCAGGAGAACCTGGATGCCCAGGTGCGGCTCGTCAGCACACGGCGGGATCTGATCGTGGCTGCCTACTCACTCTATGCGGCGACCGGGCGGCTGACGGCGAGCGATCTCGGTCTCGGCGTCGGGCTCTATGATGTCGAGGAGCATTTCCGCCAGACCAACGGCAAATGGTGGGGCTTCACGATCGAGCGCGAGGACAGCTATTCCGGCACCACGATCGACGGACTGCATACGGAAAATGTGCAGGGCGAGTATGTGTCGCCCTGGTCGGCGGAGATTCAGCTCGACTGGTCGGATGCGACCGTCTCCCAGAAGTGAGCCCGAAGCGGCAGCAGGATTGTGGTCAGCCAGATCGCCATGGTGCAGCCGATTTGTTCGTGATAGCTCGCTCAACTAGAATGACGCTCGGATGCGACCGACGGGAGGGTTGGCGTTGCCGGGAAAACCGCGGAATTCCACTGGGGCCTTGCCTTCATTTGGTTCAAATGGGAGCATAAAGGCGATTTCGGAACGGTGACGATGGGCGCTCGACCGCCGGCTAGCTGCCGACAGGTGCGCGTGGCTGTAGCGCACGGAAGGACTGGACAATGAGCAGAACCGATCAGAACCCCGACGCCAGCATGGAAGAGATCCTCGCATCCATCCGCCGGATCATCTCCGAGGACGCGGGCGACGACCTGATGGATGCCAGACCGCGCCGCGACCGACAGCCAGCGCCCAAGCCCGCACCGGGCAATGCCTTTGCCAACGAGCTTGCGCGGGCGCTCGACGAGCAGACGGACGACGACGGTCTGGTCGAAGCAGAGGACGACGATATCCTCGATCTCGATCGTACGCCGGCCGCCAGGTCTGCCCCGGTTGCCGCGCCACGCCTGGATGCCCCGCGGTCGCAACCGCCGCGTCAGGCTCCCACAGCCGCCGCCCGCCCAACTCTGGCTGATCCGCCGCCGCTCGCACGCCGCACGCCGACACCCATGGTCGCAGTACCGCCCGCGCCCCAGCCGATCGCGCCGGTTCTTCGACCCGTGGCGGCCCCGTTCGCAAGGACCGAGGCGAGCAGCCTACCGGCCCGTCCGCAACCAATGCCCGCGCCGCCAACTCTGCGGTCACGAACGGCTGAGATCGCGGTGCCGCGTCCTGCGCCGCCGCTGACGCCACCGTTGTCCGTCGCAAAGCCGGTTGCCGCCAAGGCTCCAGCCACGATGCCGCGGGTGGTGGCCAAAGCAGCTCCCCCGACAGCAGCCCCGGCACCGATCTTCGAAGCCGGCGCAGCCGATGACGAGATCGAGTTGACGGGAGCATCAGCATCCCCCGAGGTGCTCAATGGGTCGCGAGCCGGTGATACCGGAGCACTTGACGAGGCTGGCGATGCCGACGACGTGATCAGCCTCGGTGCGTTCGAAACAACGAGCCAGACCGAGGCCGAGCCAGCCGCGATCGCGGACGCGCCCGCACCCCGGATCGTTGCCGAGGAGATTGCGGCTGTTGCCGAGCCGACCGGCAATGCGCTGGCAACGACCGCCGCGACAGCTCCAGCGGTCGCCGCCGCGACAGTCACAGCGGTCGCTGCCGCTCCAGGCATCGGCTCGATGCTGCTTCCGGTCCGCTCGCTCGAGGACACGGTCGCCGAGCTGCTGAAGCCGATGCTGCGCGAGTGGCTCGACGCCAACATGCCGCGCATCATCGCCAGAGCCCTCACACCCGGTGATAGCGGCAAGTCGCTCGGCGGCAAGACGGGCAGCTGACAGCGGCTCGCTTGCCTGCCAGCAGCGTTGACACCCTGTCGCGGCGCCGCGTAAGCACGCGCAACGTCGGCGCTGGCACCAACCCAAGCACAATCATGCTCGAAAAATCCTACCAGCCCTCCGAGGTCGAGGGCCGCATCTATCGTCAGTGGGAGGAGTCTGGCGCATTCCGTGCCGGCCGCCCGGGGCTGTCCCCCAAGGCGAAACCCTACACGATCGTGATCCCGCCGCCCAACGTGACGGGGTCTCTGCACATGGGGCACGCGCTCAACAACACGCTGCAGGATGTGCTCTGCCGCTTCGAGCGCATGCGCGGGCGCGACGTGCTGTGGCAGCCGGGCACGGATCACGCCGGCATCGCGACGCAGATGGTGGTCGAGAGGAAGCTCGCCGCGGAGAAC
>JANNSW010000185.1:0-7193 GCA_031403055.1 Hyphomicrobiaceae bacterium
GCCGGAGACGTGCGCGCCGATCTCGCGCGCAAGGAGGCGCAGCTCGCTGGTCTCGGCAACATGCGACCCGTCGCGGTGATCGATCGTGATCTCGAAGGTGCACAGCAGGATAAGCGGTGGAGCTCTTCAAAACAGTGCACCGAGGCGACGTCGACAAGCTCGCGAGAATTCTGCGCGGGATATAAAAAGTTGGAGGCGGAGAGTGAAAGCGCACGCGCGGGCGAGAAGATCGAGGGCGAGATTGCGATGCTGCGATCGCGGCTCGGCGACTTTGCCGGAGCCGAGCAGATCGACCGCGGTGATCCCCGCGCCGGCATGGTGTCGCGGTTGACCGGTTGGGAGCTGCTGCGGGTGCAGACGGGGATCTCACTTTTCTTCGTGCTGCTGTTCGAGTTCGTCGTGACCTTCGGGATGTTCATTGCACTCGATCATGGAGCGTGGCGTCGGGTGCGGCCGAGCGCGACGAGCAGTGCGCCAAAGGCTGACGCGCCTACGACGGAGCCTGCCATGGCTGGCTTGGGCGCGCCGCGACTCGCCGAAGCGGGCACGAGCGCGAAGCGGCGCAAGGGTGTCGCGCTGATCGAAGGCAGCAAGACGAATGGTGACGTGGCGAAATTCGCGGTCGCGTGCCTGGAGCCTGCGGCAGGAAAAGAGACGGCGATCCCGGATCTGTTCACGAGCTACAAAAATTGGTGCGAGCGCGAAGGCTTGGCAGCGGTCGAGGCGGGACAATTCGCGAAGCTGTTTGCAGGGCTGTGTCAGCTCGCAGGATTTCGCTGCGTCGCGCGCGGCGAGAGAATGTACTGCGTGGATCTGAAGCTCGCGGCGTGAGAGCGACAGACGTCACGACCTGCCGGATGAGTGCGGGCGCGGGCTGACGACGACGCGGATGCGGAGCGCGAGGGCGTAGCGATCGACGATGCTGATGCGGACCGATCGATTGCGCTCGAGCGCGGCCAGCGTCGTGCGCGAGACCTTCAGATGCGCCGCGAGCTCGCGTCGACTGATCTCTTGCTGCTCGCGTTCATGGCGCATGGCGGTGCCGAGGCGACGGTGGCCGAGGCCCCGCGCGTGAAGCACGAGGCCGAGCGCATCGAGTGCGGTGATGAAATAGGTGAGCGTGCCGCGACCTGTTTCCAATTCCTGAACCGTCGAGATGGCGATGCCGGCGGCCTGGGCCAGCCTGCGGCGCAACCATCGCGCATGCCGGCGCCAGAAGTACAATTGCTCGCCGAGGGGAACAATGTGACCGGAATTTTGTGCCATCGGTGAGTGCTCGTATACAACTCATCGGAAGAGATCAACCGGAAAGCTGCGCCAGAGACCGGGAAGTTGTTCAGGAGTTCGATCGATGTTGTTGGGTCTAGGCCGAGATCGGAAGTCCGCAGCGGGAGATGAAATTGCAGCGCCGGATCTGTGTCCCGATAATGCACTGACGTCGAAATGACCCCTGGTGACACGAATATTGGTTCTAGGCCGACTGACGACAGTTGCGATCGCTCGCAAAAACAAAGCCCCTCCGGAGAGGGGCTCGGCTGCGGGTTGCTTGTCCGATGACTTGTCTATGGCTCTTACGGGCCGGAGCCCTGGCACGAGAACCTGTCCGTGAACCGTGGTGCAACAAACCGCTCGCGCAGCTCACAAGACATAAGAAGCCAGGAGCGCCACGTCAAGAGCGACGGGCGACATAGTCGCCTCGGTCGAGCGGCAGTGGCCCTTGCACGAATGTCTGCTGGTCGTCGATCACTGCCTCGTGCTGATCGGGCGTGACGGTGCCGCCGTGCGAGACGGTGATGGCGGGAGTATAGCAAAGCCCCGCCGACGACTAGGTCGCGGCGGGGTGAGTTGTCAGCGGAGCAGTTTCTTCGCGAGCTCGGCCAGGCCCTCCGGCACTTCCCCGGGCACAACCCGGTCGTCGTGCATCATCAAGTTGGCCGTCATGCGATCGAGATCGTCGCGGAACGCTCCGACCAGTCGGGTACGGAATACGCACGGGCCCTTGTTGACGAGGACGATGAGGTCCTCGCCCTGGCGATAGCCGACCAGCTCGACGTCGCTGCCGGGAAAGGGCAGGTGGCCGGGGAGCGCATTGCGTGCGTCGGCTTGCGTGTACGTGCCGCCGATCTCGCCCACGAGTGGGTCGCCTTGAAGCGGCTCCTCGTCCTTGCGGCTGATGAGCCAGTCCATGAGCTTACCCATCCTCGCCTCCATCGCTGAAAGATGTCGTGAACCAGTGGGTGTCGGCGCCGATCGCCTCCTGCGCGTCCTCGAAGATGTAGTGCCCGATCGTCTCGGCGATGCCGTGCAGATCGTAGGGACCGTGCCAGGTGGTGTGCTCCTTGTGGAGCGCGCGGAAGAAGAGCTCCTCCCCGCGCGCCTCGATCTCGAAAGACACCGTGAGTTTCGGATGCTCGATCATGCTCAGTACTCCTCCGCCTGCATGATGGTGAGGACCCGATCGGTGGTCGCGGCGTTCTCCGGCGTCTCGGCTCCGTCCATGAAGTCGGATCCCTTCTGATAGCAGGCGATCTGCCAGAAGAATTTCTGTCCGGCGAGGTCGATCGAGCCGAAGTCGTGCTCGCCATAGGGATCGTTGCGCACCTTGTCGAAATCGTCGAACGTCGCGACCTTGCGGATCAGCATGGCCTTCGCGTCGGAGGGGAGTGCGTCGACGCCGGCGGTGAGCATGACGCAGCCGCCTATCATCGTCGTGCGGAAGCTATCGTTCAACTGCGCGATGCGCTTGCGCTTCATCTGCTCGAGCTCGCTCATCTCCGCCTCCTCAGATGAGATCGGCGAGGATGAGGGCGGAGGCGACGGTGTCGGCGTCGCACTCCTCGCACCAGCCTCGGTCTTGGTCGGGCTCGTACTCGGCCGAGAAGTCGCAGGCCTCATTGGTGCAGATCGCGGGCGAGACACTGTCGCTCGCAGCGAAATCCAACAGCAGGTCGATCGTGCCGAAGCCCTCGATCTCGGCGAGGCGCTCGAGCTTGTCGAGCTTCAGTTGTGGTGTGAAGGAACGTCTATCCATGGCTTCGTCTCCTATGCCGGCAACCGAGAATTCGGTGACCGGATCGGGAGACGGAGCGCCTGCCTCAAGTGTACGTGCGCAGCGCGCCCGCACAAGGAAGGCTCCGCAGCGAATTGCTGCGGAGCCGGTGTCGCTCAGGCTTGCGGCCGGGTCGTTTTCTTGAGGCCGTAGAGCTTGTGCGTGCGATCGAGCCCGTAGCGCTCGACCATTTTCGTGTGCCGATCGGCCATCTCGACGATGAGGCGGCGCGCGATCGCATAGGCCGCGTTCTCGATCAGAGCGTAGGGTCCGATCGATTCGGGCTTCGCGTCGTGATAGGTGGTGCGTGCGATGAACCATCCCGTCGCCCGGAGCTCCGCCGTGTAGCACTCGAGGCGGTAGGTGAATTTTTCCGGGCACTGCGCTGGCGTGGGCTTGCCGGATGCGAGGGGCTTGCGCTTGGCCATGGGCGAGGCCGGCGTCGCCTTGGCGGCGACTGGTGCTGTCGCCAGCGTGACGGTGCGCGGCTTCGCAACTGTTCCTTTCATCATCGTCTCCTGTCGCTGATCCGGTGCTCGATGATCGAGCGCCGGAGACGCAGCGGGAGATCAGTGCGATCACTCACTCTCGTCGTGCAGGTCGGTCGTCGCGGCGTGCTGCTGCGCGGCGCGGAGCGCTTGCAGGCACTCGGCCTTGTCCCTGTAGACCGAGCTGGAGCACACGTCGTCGCCATCCGGCCGGGCGAGGGTCCACCAATATCCCTGGTCGGGGTTGCCGCTGATGAAATAGCTGAAGGCGGTCATGCGGCGGATTGGTTGGCGAGCGCGATCCGGCGCAGAATTCTCTCGGTGATGAAGTCGCCCTCGAAGGCCTCGCGACGTCCGCAGTCGGAGCAGAGATCGCCGTGGCGGAAGCGCGAGCGGGCCGGGAACGAGGCGAGGTCGGCGAGGCGGGCGTCGCAGCCGGGACAACGGCTGGTCTCCTGGATTTGCGCGATCAAGTCCTCGACGGTTCTGGGCTTGGTCATAGGGTCAGGCGGCGATCTTCCGGTCGAGGCCGAGGTGCTGCTCGATCGCGTTCGCGCGCGCGCGCAGCTCGTCGATCTCGCGGGCGTAGCCCTTCATGTTGCCGACGCTCTCCTCGAGCGCATCGAGGCGCTCGCGGATGTCGATGAGCTCGGCGCGGAGCGATTGGAAGTTGATCGCGGTCTCGGCGCGGAAAAGGTCGAGCTCACCGCGCAGCGCGGTGATGTCGTCTTTCGCCGCCATGTGGTCGCGGATGAAGGCGAGGCTGTCGATGATGTCGTTGGTGTTCTTGTCCATGCGTCATCAGTATAGCATGTGGTCGTGACGCCCGCACGCGAGCACCGCGGCAAAGCGATCGAAGCCCCGGACTGGTCCGAGGGCCGAGACCGCATGGGAAGGGCACCCGCGCGGGCTCGGCAGCGGACGCGCGGACAACTTCCGCGTGGCCGTCGCAAGAGCGCGGTCGCCCCGCATCGTGTGTGGGGCGACGCCCCAACGGAGGCAAGAAATGCTGCGGGGAAAAATCCTCGAGGAGCTCTCGCTGTCGCAGCGGATCGTGCGCGCTGGCTCCGAGGTGGTGCTGCGCTTCGTGGTGCTGGCGCCGGACTGCGAGCACACCGTGATGGTGCAATTGCCCGACGACATGAGGGCGCGCATGGAGCGGATCAACGTGGTCAGGTTCTTCATGGTGATGAAGGCCGCGACCGGATTTCTGCATGCGAGCGAGCTCATGGAGCCGGACGCGATCATGGCGGTCGCGGTGACGCGTGAGGACGTGGCCGGCGCGATCCAGCGGATCACGCGCCAGCCGTTGTCGTTCGCCGCGCCCGAATGGTTCGGGCGCGAGGCGGTCGTTGACGCGCTGATACAACTACTGCCGCCGAAGCGGCTTGACGTGTCGCAACGCGATCTCGAATTCATGGAGCAGGCCTTCGAGCAGGAGAGCGTGCCCGGCATCAGGTGGGTGCGGCCGGGTGAGGAGATCGGATGCGCGAGAGCGATCACGAGCCCATGACCTTCGCGCAGGCGTTGCGCTCGGCCGACTTCTGGCTGTTGCTGACGGGCTGTGTCGCCGCCCTCGCGGGATTGAGCGCCTGGCTGATCGTGCCGCTGCTCGTCGCCGGGCTCTCGATCGCGAGCCTGCCGAAATACCTGGAGCTTCTGCCCAGGGCGCGAGCCGCCGGCGCCGAGCATGAATGGCTGGTCGCGGTCGGCCTCTCGACCTTCAACAGCCCCGGAGCTGCGGCCGGGGCGGTCGTGGTCGGCTGGGTGGTGCGGTGGCTGTGGTGGTGAGGGGCTCTACTTGACGCGCCAGATGCGCAGGCCGTGGGCGGTCTTGCGCGAGAGGAAGAGACGCGATCCCTTCTGCTTGCGCTCGCGGCGCAGGAAGCCGCGCATGGCCTTGTCGGCGGCGACGGCCTCGAGCGGATCCCTGACGAGGAAGCTCTCGCCCTTCTCGAGCGCCTGCATGGTGGCGGTGGCCATCGAGGGCTTGCCGTTGCCGTGGGCGAGAGCGGGAGGCGGGATCTTGATGCCGCGCTCGATGCGATGGAGCTTCGCTTGCATATGCGGAGATCATACCCCGTGTACGAATTAACGCAAGCACCGGCGGCGGGTTGCCACTGGCACGGGCGAGCGAAGCGGTGAGCGGGATGTGACGAGCTCCTGATTCGGCGGCGTGATGTGCTGGCAGAGCCGGTAGATGCTCGAGCGCTTGAGCTTCGGGACCTTGGCCATGGCCTGAATATAGCGAAGCCCGCGGGCGCGCGGGAAACCGACGGACGCGGCTCGCGCCGTCCCAAGGGAGGCCTATTCAGAGCGGCGCTTCACGAAGTCATTCCGGATGATCCGGGTGCCGGCGTCGTTGAACGCGATCTCGAGCTTCACGCCGTCGATCGCCACAACCTTGCCCTCGCCGAACGTCGGATGGACGATGCGATCACCGGGCGCAAAGGGCGCGGAGACACGAGCGGGCATCGGAGCTGGCTGCGGAGCGGGGGTGCTGGCGGGCGTGCTCGGTGCCTGGGCTTTTTTCTTGCCGATCCCTTTGGGCATCGCTCGTAGCCTATCTGCTCTGACAGAGGCAGTGCCATCGGTCGTGGCCGTGGTACCCAGGACGTAGAGTGCCAAGGCGAGGCAAGCTACTCATCGTCAAATGCGTGCGTCAGCACCAGCATGCAAGCGACGGTGGCGGCACCTAAGAAAAGCAAGGCGAAGATGATCCACATACCGATCCCCCAGTCTGGATCGCTGCAGACGGCCGGCAGCACGGCCAGAGACATCATCGAGAGGTACGGGCAGGTGGCGCGCTCCCCATGACCAACTGAGGTGGTCTCCCGGAAGCGCGCCGAAAGTGCGAGCAAGCTCGCGAGCGGAATATAGCAGCCTGGCTGTTGGTTATGCAACCCAGCTCATGTAGCGTGTGCGGATCGCCGGGCGGCGGTTCGAGGGTCTGTGGAAGCGGTGATGGCCAGCTTGGTCTTTGACAAGTGTGCGGGCGGGTGTAGCATGTCCGTGCGAAAGTCAGATTTTCGCATAATCATATGAACAAGGTTGTGGAGCAGACACAGATGGCACTCCTGCGGGTCCGCAAGTCGGCGCAGCTCACGCTGCCTGCCGAGGTGCGGCAGGCGCTCAAGATCGGGGAGGGCGACTATCTCGAGGCTGAGGTCGTCGAGGGCGGTGTCTTGCTCAAGCCCGTCTCCGTCGTGGCCCGTCGGCATCTGGCATGGAAAAAGATCAAGAGGGCAGCATCGACGGTACGCGACCTGAAGCGGAGCCCCGATGAGGACGGCACCGCCGAGGAAGAGCGGATTGCGGCCGAGGTCGTAGGGATGCGCCGGAAACGGCGCAAGCATGCCTAAGGCCGTCATCGATACAACGGTGTTGGTGAGCGCGTTCCTCAGGCTCAATGTGGGAGGCGTCTCTACGGAGCTGCTCCATTTCGCTGAGCGCGCGAGCTTCGATCTTTTCCTCTCGCCGCAAATCCTCGACGAGCTGAAGCGGGTGCTGCTCACCAAGCGGCATCTCCGTGCGCGCTACCAGTACGACGATGCGGCGGCGCTCGAGTTCACGGACGGTGTTGCGGAGCTCGCCACAGTCATCACCGATCTCCCCGACGTGAAGATCGTGCGCGATCCGACCGACGACATGATCAT
>JANNSW010000186.1:0-3027 GCA_031403055.1 Hyphomicrobiaceae bacterium
GTTGCCGGTCTTGCCCTGATCGGCCCCCTGACCGGCGCACTCGTCTCGGCGGCCAGCGATGCCAAGCTCCGCTTTCCCGCCATCCTGACGCTTGCCGTCACGGCATCCGGCGTGACTTTCGCCGGCATCGGCGCGCCGCTCTGGGGGTTGGCCGCCGGACTGGCGGCCTTGGGGCTCGACGCATGGACTGAGCGCCCGCGGCCATTGCCATAAGCGCAGCCCAATGGCGCGATTAGAACAACGCGCGTTGTAGCGAGCGCCTAGCAGAGCTACGGTCTCCTCGCTCGTTCCAGCAGACGGCTTTCACAGGCTCGCCCATGCCCCGCTATTCCGCATTCTCGCTTCTCCGCGAAGGCTTGCGCGGCCACACGGGCTGGCAGCCGGTCTGGCGTCATCCCACCACGCCCAAACCCGCCTACGATGCCGTCATCATCGGCGGCGGCGGGCATGGCCTGGCGACCGCCTACTACCTCGCCAAGCTGCACGGCATGACGCGGATCGCCGTGATCGAGAAGGGCTGGATCGGCGGCGGCAACTCCGGCCGCAACACCACGATCATCCGCTCGAACTATCTCTACGACGCGAGCGCGGCCATCTACGAGCATTCCCTGAAGCTGTGGGAGGGCCTCGGGCGCGAGCTCAACTACAATATCATGATGAGCCACCGCGGCGTCATGAATCTCGCCCATGACGAGAACGAAGCCAGAGGCTTGCGGCGGCGGATCGAAGCCAACAGGCTGAACGGGATCGACGTGGACTGGCTCGACGCCAAGCAGGTGAAGGATTTCTGCCCGGCGATCTCGATCTCAGCCAGCGCTCGCTATCCCGTGCTCGGCGGCACATTGCAGCGGCGCGGCGGCGTCAACCGGCACGACGCCGTCGTCTGGGGCTACGCGCGCGCCGCCGATGCCATGGGCGTTGACATCATTCAGAGTTGCGAGGTGACGGGCCTCAGGATCGAGGCGGGCGCCATCACCGGGGTGACGACGACGAAGGGCGACATCAAAACACCCAAGGTTGCAAGCGTCGCCGCCGGCCACACATCGGTGATCGCCCAGATGGCGGGCGTGCGGCTGCCGATCCAGAGCCATCCGCTGCAGGCGCTGGTCTCGGAGCCGTTGAAGCCGTTCATTCCCTGCGTGGTGATGTCGAATGCGGTGCATGCCTATGTCAGCCAGTCGGACAAGGGCGAGCTGGTGATCGGCGCCGGTATCGACGCGCAGAACTCCTATACGCAGCGCGGCGGCTTCGACATCATCGAGCATTCGATCGCAGCGCTGATCCAGCTCTTCCCGATGTTCTCGCGCATCCGCCTGATGCGCCAATGGGGCGGCATCGTCGACACCTGCCCCGATGCGTCCCCCATCATCACCAAGACCAAGGTCAAGGGCTTCTACATCAATGCGGGTTGGGGCACCGGCGGCTGGAAGGCGACGCCCGGCTCTGGTCACGCCTTCGCCGATCTCGTGGCGCGCGACGAGCCGAACGCGATTGCCGCCCCCTTCACGCTCGAGCGCTTCACGACCGGCGACCTCGTCGCCGAGCACGGCGCCGCGGCGGTCGCGCATTGAGGGCGGGCATGAACCCGATGGCAAGCTCCCTAGATCGGGTCGAGCCCTTCGCGAGACCCAACAGGGGCGGTGCCAGGCACACGTTGGTTCTCCTTCATCGACCCAACCTTCGCGGGATTCGATATAGTCATTTCATGGCACGGAAGGCGAAGAAGACTGGCGAAGGGCTGCGGCTCGATATTCTCGATCCGGCACAGCGGCAGCTGTGGGGCGAGCTGGGGTCGACACCCGAGCAGTTCATGCTCTACGGAGGCACGGCGATCGCGCTTCGCCTTGGTCATCGGCAGTCGGTCGACTTCGACTTCTTCACAGACAGACCCTTCGAGCCACGGAAGCTTATGGAGAGCGTTCCCTACCTCTCGGGCGCAGAGGTTTTCCAGGAGACGAAGGGAACTTTGTCGGTCATCATCAAGCGCGGCGCGGACGTCAAGCTATCCTACTTTTGCCCGGACAAGCCTCTGCGCGTGATCGGCACGGCATTCCAGAGCACAAGACCGAGCGTGCGCCTCGCCTCGTTGATCGACCTGGCCGCCACGAAACTGAACGTCGTCAGCCAGCGCGCATCCGCCAAGGACTATCTCGACATCCATGCGCTCGCTACAATTGGCGGCATTGATCTGTTTTCCGCACTCGTGGCCGTGAACTTTGTATTCGAGGGCCAAAGCTTCAATCCGTGCGTCGCGCTGAAGGCCCTCACCTACTTCGGTGAGATGGAGCTGAAACCCGTTCCGGCAAAGGTTCGCAAGGCCTTGATGGCATTGGCATCCAAGGTCGACATCGCTACCTACGATCAGACTGTCGCGAAGTACCGGGACGATCCGGCGCTCTGGAGGCAGCTCCCGTGATTGCACTGCCTCACACGAAAGAGCTGCTGGACGTCGCGCGCCGCGTCGTCTGGTTCGCCGAGCCGGATGAGACGCTGCGACACCCCTACACGTTCCTCGCTTATCTCATGACCTACACGACGCCGCGCGACTACACGATCGTCCGCAAGTATCTTTCCCTCGCCGACTTCCGCGAAGCCCTAGAGAATGCGCCGCCGGGCGTGTTCGATCCGCGCTCGTGGGCCTATTGGAATCTCGTCTGCGGGCGCGAGCCCGTGCCACCGATGCCGAAGCGCAGGATCCCCGGCGTCGACCCCGACCACATTCCACAACTCGATCCGCGTTGGAGCCGCTAGCCCCATGTTCCTGATCACCTGCCCCTGGTGCGGCGAGCGCGACCAGAGCGAGTTCTCCTACGGCGGCGAAGCGCATGTCGCGCGTCCAACCAGCAGCGAGACGCTGACCGATGCCCAGTGGGGCGAGTACGTGTTCATGCGCAACAACCCCAAGGGCCTCTTCAACGAGCGCTGGATGCATGCCTCGGGTTGCCGGCGGTGGTTCAACGCCGTACGCAACACCGCGACCGACCAGTTCCTCGCCGTCTACAAGCCGGGCGAGGCGCGCCCGCAGGT
>JANNSW010000187.1:0-17636 GCA_031403055.1 Hyphomicrobiaceae bacterium
CCAGGATCGGCTTCCGCGCGACAAAGCTACGTACGCCGGGCCATGCGAACGGCAGGCAAACCAGCACCATCGCCTGCACATAGAGGCAGACGAACCAATAGGGAGTGATCCCCTTGGGGTTGATGTCGCTGTCGAAATTGCCCGCGAGCAGGAACCATTCGGGATCGACCGGCTTCCAGACGAGGGTGGCGAGGGACAGGATTGCCAAGTAGCAGACGACGATCGGCACCAGCATTGTCGCCAGCACCGCGCCGGCTTTACCTTCCAGCAGCCTTGCCCGCTGGAACCGCGCGAGCGAGAAGCCGGCGAGCACCAGCAGCAGAGTGGCGCCGCCCGCGATCGGCAACGAGGTCGCATGCAGCGCGATCACCGAGCAGAGCGCCAGCACCCGGCAGATGAGATCGGTCGAAACCGGTTGGAGACGCGATCTCGGCTGTGGAGCCAGCGCAAAAAGTTGCCGTAATGGCAAATTCTCCCAGCCCGACGGGACCGCGCCCAGGCGCTCTGTCAGCGACAGCTGCACCTCCAGATAGGCGAGGCTGTCGCCGCCGAGCTCGGCAAAACTCCGGTCGAAATCCACAGGACCGCCTCTGAGCGCACTCCTGATCACCGCTTCGAGATCGCCCACAGGCAGCGGCTCGGCCTCGGCCGCCGCGGTCGCCCGCGCGGTCAACGCCCGGTAGTCGACCTTGCCCGAGGCGAGCAGGGGGACGGCGTCGAGGCGCTCGACGTGCAAGGATGCCTCGGTCAGGCGGTAGTGGCTCGCAATTTGCGCGCGGACCGTGGCCGGCTCGCCGCCGCCTTGCAGGAAAATGCCAAGGCGTTGGTCGGTGCCGGCGCAATAGGCGGCGATCCCTTGCCCGCGCAGCCATTGCTCGACTTCATCGAGGCTGACGCGAAGCCCGAACAGTTTCACGAAACGGCTCATCCGCCCCACGATCCGGTAGTAGCCGTTCGGCAGCCGCTCGGCGATATCGCCGGTGTGGAGTTGCGATGGCCCAAGCGGTTGAGCGAGTTCGGCCGGGCTCGTCGCGTAGCCCATCATCACGTTGGGGCCGTGATAGACGAGCTCGCCCGCGATGCCGGCTGCCACGATCGGCTGACCGAGCGCATCGACCAGATCGAAACGACCACCCGGGACCGGCCTGCCAATGCTGCCCGCATAGGCCTCGATGTCGTCGGGAGGCAGATAGGCCATGCGCGGGGCGGCTTCCGTCTGGCCATACATGACGAAGAGCTTCCAACCGTCGCGCCGCCCCAACGCGGCGAAGCGGCGGATCGAGGCTACCGCCAGCTTGCCACCAGCCTGCGTCACATACCCCAGCGAGGGAAGCCGCCGCTCCTGGAATCCCGTGCTGTCGAGCAAATCGAACTGGAAGGGCACGAGCGCGAGCGATGTCGCCCGGTGGCGGACGAACGCAGCCCAGAATTCCTCATCGACCACTGATCTGCCGGTCAGAACGAGTGCGGCGCCGCGCAACAAATGCGTGTGCAGCACCGACATTCCGTAGGAATAATGGAATGACAGCGTCGTGATGGCGCGTTCGTCGCGATCGATGCCGAGATATTCGGCGATCGAGTCCGCGTTGGCGCAGAGATTGCCGCGGGAGAGCCGCACGAGCTTGGGCGCGCCGGTGGTCCCAGACGTCGACAGCAGCACCGCCAGCTCGGGGTGCATGGGAATCGGCTCGAGGCTTTCGGTTGCACCGCTCCAGCCATCCCTTGTGCGCCGGAACACGTAATTCGGCCGGTAGAGCGAGCGGATGCGGTCGTCGCCCGCGACCGCGCCGTCGGCGAGCAGGATGACGGGCCAGCCGGCGCGCAGTGCGCCCAGATAGGCGACAACCGGGGCGACCTCGTTGGCCGTCTCGATCAGCACGAGCGGGCGCTCGAGGCCCGCTGGCAAGGTCGACCTGACCGAGTGTGCGAAATTATCGGCGCGGCGCGCCAGCTCGGCATAGCTGATCACCCCCCCGCTCGCCTCGATCAGAGCCGGGCACTGCCCGAACATGTCCAACGCCTGCCAGAATGCCATGCGCTTGCCCCCGCACCGCGAATCGCTCAACGCTTGCATCATCGGCATTCCATGGATGCAGCGCAGATGTTTTTTCTCCAACCGGGATTTTTCCGCCTCTTTCTGGCGCTGGCGGTGGTTGTGAGCCACCTCTCCAATCTCGAGATCGGCCGACCGGCGGTGTTTGCGTTCTTTGCACTCTCGGGCTTCTGGGTCATGCGGATGTATGACGAGAAGTACAGCGTCACAGCAAATGCAGGCGTATTCTACCTGTCGCGGCTGCTGCGCATCTGGCTGCCTTTCGCTGTCGCCTATCTCGCCTTCGTCGTCATTCGCGCGGTCTGGTTCGATGCGTTCGAGCCCAGGCAGCTGCTCGGTCTGGGGCTGTTGGGGATCGCCTCCAGCCACAACGACGTGTTGGGAGTGTCCTGGTCGCTCGACCTCGAGCTGCAGTTCTATCTGCTCGTTCCGCTGCTGTGGCTCGCGATCTCGCGATTGCGGCGGACGCCTTGGGCAGCCGAAGCAGCACTCGTCGTCTTGGCCGTGCTGGCCGGAGTTGCCGGCTGGGGTCTGCAGCTGCGCTACGACGTCTGGACGGTGCTCTCCTATCTGCCGTGCTTTGTCGCCGGCATCATGATCTGGCTCACCGGCATTCAACCGACGCACCGCATGGCGCTGGGCTCGTTGGGACTATTCCTGGCGGTTGCTGGCTTGGTCTGGCTGCTGCCGGAGAGCCGCGGCTGGCTGCTGAAGGATGTCCCCACCGCAATCCACGAGGACTGGTTCGGGATGGCCTGGGTGGCGCTGCTCCTCCCCTTCATTGCCCTGAATGTCCGCCAGCCCAGCGGTTGGCTCGATCAGCATCTGGGCAATTACTCATATGCGATTTACATCACGCATTGGCCGGTGGTCTGGATCACGCGGCAAGTCCTCGACGCCTCACCCAGCACCGAGCGCCTCGCCGCGCTCGCCGCCGTCGGGGTCGTCTCGGTCCTGTTCTATATCGTGGTCGACCGCGGCGCCGAGCGGCTCCGCCAGCGGATTGTCGCGGCGGCACTACGCACCCCCGCCTCGGCTTCACACACGCCGTTCGCCAAGGCGCCGGTCTAGTCGGGGCATCTCTGGCAATCCCGTCTACCCGTCATCCCGGACGACGCGGAACGCGTCGATCCGGGATCTTCGCCAACCCACTCCGGGGTCGCCGCGAAGATCCTGGCCCGCTTGCCGCGTGGGGCCAGCATTTGACCGGGATGACGGGTCGTGGGGTGACGAGAGCCGTCGCTTGTCAGCCCGGTAGCGCCAGCTGGAACAGGCGGTTGCCGCGACGGATGTCGAGGCGCCAGATCCGGCGCGGGTTGCCGAGCACCTTCTCGAGCTCATCCACGCTTTCGATCCGCGCGGAGTTGACACGCACGATCACATCGCCCGGTTGCATGCCGAAGCCTTGAGCGATCGAGCCGGTTTCGACCGCCATGATGATGACGCTGCCGACCAGATCCTCGCGCCCGAGCTCCTTGGCGAGCTCCTTGGGTATGGCGCCGACGCGGGTGCCGTCGAGCGGGTTGGGTCCCGAGATGGCGCGCTGCTCGGCCGCCTCGATGCCAGGCGCCTCGCTCACCTCGAGCGTCGTCTCCTGCTCGACACCGCCGCGGATGTAGCGGACAGTTGCTTTCTTGCCGACGCCCATGGTGGTCAAACGATAGCCGAGCGCGCGGGGGTCCTCGATGGTATGGCCGTCGATGCCGATGATCACGTCCTTGGGCTCGAGCCCGGCAGCGGCCGCCGGGCCATTGGGGTAGACGGCGGCAACGAACGCGCCCTCCACGCGGCTCAGACCCAGCGCATCGGTGATCTCGCGCGTCATCGGCTGCAGCCCGGCGCCCAGCCATGGCCGCTTCACTTTCTCGCCCGTGATCGCCGACACGACGAAGGGTCTGACGAGATTCGAGGGAATTGCAAAGCCGATGCCCAGCGACCCGCCCGAGCGCGAGTAGATCGCCGAGTTGATGCCGACGAGCCGCCCGTCCATGTCGATCAGCGCGCCACCCGAGTTGCCCGGATTGATCGCGGCGTCAGTCTGGATGAAATACTGGGAATCGGACTTGCCCACATGGGTGCGCGCGAGCCCGGAGACGATGCCGCTCGTCACCGTCTGGCCGACGCCGAACGGATTGCCGATCGCGAGCACGATATCGCCGACCTCGAGCATGTCCGAATCCGCGATCTCGAGGGCGGGAAAGGTTTCGGAGGTGCCTTCGATTTTCAGGATGGCGATGTCGGTCTTCTCGTCGCGCAGCACGATTTTGGCGTCGAGCTCACGCTTGTCGGTGAGGACGATCCGGATCTCGGCCTCACCGCCGCCCTTGATCACATGGTTGTTGGTGACGATGAGACCATCGGCGGAGACGATCACGCCCGATCCGAGCGAATTCTGCATCCGCTCGTTGCGCAAGCCCGGCTCCTCGCCGAAGAACTGGCGGAAGAAGCTGTCGCCGAACGGCGAAGTGAAGCTGCGGACCCGGCGCGTGACGTAAACGTTGACGACGGCAGGTGCCGCGCGCTTGACGAGTGGCGCGAACGAAAGCTGCAACTCGCTGCGCGATGCCGGGACCACGTCCTCGGCTCGTGGGCTCGTCCCCGGCACGACCATCAGCAGCGCCACCGCAATGGCGAGGCTAGCAACCAGATTCCCCATATCCCGCAATCCGTTCCCGTTTTCTGTTGCCACTCCTCGAAGCGCTCGGCCCTCTATATGCGCCGAACCGGCAGTTGTCGCCAGCTCGAAGCAGTCTCGTGGCTCTGAGTCGCAAGTCGGCCAGCCGGCCGGCGCCTCACCGCCGCTCCAGCTTGGTCGAGAGGATCAGATGGGACTCGGTGTCGGTGACGCCGGGAATGGCGCCGACCCGGTCGAGCACCTGATCGAGGCTCGCGGGATCGGCAACCGCCACCAGTGCCATCAAGTCGGCCTTGCCCGATACCGAATGCAGCGCCTCGATCGCCGGCAACCGCTTCAGGGCAGCCGTCACCTCGCCGGAGCGCTTGGGCTCGACGGCGATGGCGACGAACGCCCTGATACCGGGTTGGCGCGCGGCCGAGCCGAGGCGCACCTCGTAGCCGGCAATGATCCCTGCTTCCTCCATCCGCCGCAGCCGGTCCTGCACGGTCGTGCGCGATACGCCGAGCTTGCGGGCGAGGCTCGCCACCGGCTCACGCGCGTTGAGCCTGAGCAACGCCAGCAGCGCCTCGTCCTTGTCGGTGGTCGTATTGGGCATTGTGCAGCTTCACCCGGCGATTCGACGAAACGCCCGGCACAGTGCCACAGATCGCAGGATTTTACCTGGTCTCAATCAAGCCGATCTTAAGCTCGTTGGAATCGACCCTTTCGGGGTCCGACCGAGCGAGGCATCCGGCAATGAAGCATCTGGCACTGATCGAGCGTCAGGCTGTGGCACTCGATGCCGGGTTCGAGCGTGCAGTGATGCCGCGCACGCGCACCTATGGCGATGCCAGCAGCGTCGTGCGCCAGCTCGATCCCGATAACCCGCTCTTCCTGTTTGCGGCCGGCGCGCTCACCACCCGCGTCCGCGCCTTTCTCGACGGCTTTCCCGGCGAGACGGCCTATGCGGTCAAGGCGAACCCAGGCGCCCATGTGCTGGAAGGCATGGCTGCAGCCGGTATCAGGACTTTCGACGTCGCCTCGCTCGACGAGATCGAGCGCGTCAAAGCCGTGCTGCCTGGAGCGGTCATCCACTACCACAACCCCGTCAAATCACGCGCCGAGATCCGGAGTGCCGCCATCGAGCATGGCGTGCGCCGCTTCGTCGCCGACTGCCCCGAGGAGATCGAGAAGATCGCGTCCTGCCTCGCCGGCCATGTCGCCGCGGGGGAGGTCGAGCTGGCAGTCCGTTTCCGCTTGTCAGCCTCGGGTCGGGCCGTCCACGACTTCACCTCGAAATTCGGCGCGACAGCGGCAGAGGCGAGCCAACTGCTCGCCGACGTCGTCGCACGTGGGTATGCACCGGTTCTGACCTTTCATCCCGGCTCGCAGTGCACCGAGCCTGCCGCCTGGCGTCGCCACATCATCGCCGCGAGCGAGATTGCGCGGACGGCCCGTGTCGAGCTGGCGCGGCTGAATGTTGGTGGGGGATTTCCGGACCGCTATGCGGGCCTCGAGGCGCCCGACCTCGCAACCATTTTCAACGCGATCGCGGAGGCAACCCGGACGGCTTTCGGCGTCCGCCAGGCCCCCCATCTCGAATGTGAGCCCGGCCGGGGCCTGGTCGCCTCCTCCACGTCGCTGCTCGCCCGCGTGAAGCTGGTGAAGCAGGCCTCGGGCGAGGTCTATCTCAACGATGGCATTTATGGCGGGCTGCTGGAGTGGTCGCAGGCTCCCGCGCTGCGGCCTGCGATCCAGGTCATTCGCGCCGGACGCAAACTCACAGGCGCCACTTTCGCGGCGGTTCTCTATGGCCCGACCTGCGATCCGCTCGACCGGCTGCCCGCAACGGTTGCGCTGCCGAGAACGATCCGCGAGGGCGATCACATCGAGCTGGGGCCGTTGGGCGCCTATGGTGCGGCCACTTCGACCCGCTTCAACGGATATGGCGCGGCCGCCGTCGTGCCGGTGCTACGGGTGCTGGGAGCCTGAGGCCGGCTCCTGCATCTTGAAACAACGTTCGCCTGCGATCCAGTTGCTGCTCTGATTGTGGCGCTTGCGCCACAGTGTCACTCTCCTGACTCCCCTTATTCCCACTTTTGTATTATCAATGTCACTGTCGAGGGTTAGCGGTTCGAGTCGGACGCCATTCGTTCGACTCGGGAATGTCTGCGTCCCGGATACCTTCGACCGAAGACAAAGGACAGGGGTCAGACATGAGACAGCTCGGAGCCGAATTCATCGGCACATTCGTACTCGTCGCGTCAGTGCTCGGCGCAGCTTTGTTCGGCACGGCAGCACCGGCAACGGCGCTGGGCGTGGCCATCTCGGTCGGTCTGGCCGTGATGTCGATGGCCTATGCCGTCGGTCACGTCTCGGGCGGCCATTTCAATCCGGCCGTGACGATCGGACTGATCTTCGGCGGGCGGTTCGAAGCTGGCAAGGCGATCGGATACATCGCCGCGCAGGTCCTCGGCGGCATTGCGGCAGCGCTGGTCTTCTTGTTCATCGCCGGGACCAAAGGCGTGCCGGGTGGCATCGATTTCATCTCGTTTGCCTCCAACGGTTTCGGCGAGCATTCGCCCGGGCAGTTCACCATGATCGGCGCACTGATCATGGAAATTGTCGTCACGGCGATCTTCCTCATCGTCATCATGGGCGCCACCTCGAAGGGAGCGCCAGCCGGGTTCGCACCGATCGCGATTGGTCTTGCCCTCGCCATGCTGCATCTGGTCGCGATCCCGGTGACGAACGCCTCGCTCAATCCGGCACGCAGCATCGCAACGGCCGTCGCCTCGATGACATCGGGCGGCTGGGCCATGGGGCAGATCTGGCTGTTCATCGTCGGACCGATCATCGGCGGCATCATCGGCGGGATGATCGGACGCTGGCTGCAGGACGAGTAGCTTCTGCACCACGAAAATCTTGGACCCGCGGTCGTCCGGCCGCGGGTTCTCTCCCCGAAAGTCTTTGGCGTTGCAAGCAGGGTAGCGCATGTGGCATGGTTGCTGCCGCAGGCCGAACACTAGCCGGGAATGTCGGGCCCAGACCGAATGGTCGACATCTCCCTGTTGATAAGTCCGTCGCGCAGCCCCGGTGTTGCGTAAATTGGACGCATTGTTGGGTCGCCACTCGCTAGCATTCGGTTCGCGCGTGCGACCCCGCAGCGAAGCCTGCCTGATACACCGGCCGCGTCCCAAAGCTCATTCGTATCGGGGCGCGCCCAAGAAAGGTTGCTGATCAACTCATGCTTTTTTCCGAACTCGGCCTCAGCCCCAAGGTTTTGGCGGCGATCGAGGCGGCTGGCTACACCGTCCCCACTCCGATCCAGGAGCAGGCGATCCCGATTGCTCTGAGCGGCCGTGATGTGCTCGGCATCGCTCAAACCGGAACCGGCAAGACGGCGTCGTTCGTGTTGCCAATGCTGACGCGGCTCGAAACCGGCCGCGCCCGCGCGCGGATGCCGCGCTCGCTGATCCTGGCACCTACCCGCGAGTTGGCGGCGCAGGTGGCGGAAAACTTCGAGCGCTACGGCGCCAACCACAAACTGACACTGGCGCTCATCATCGGCGGCGTCTCGTTCGACGACCAGCTTCGCAAGCTCAGCCGCGGTGTCGATGTGCTGATCGCGACGCCAGGCCGGCTGCTCGATCACTTCACCCGTGGCAAGCTGCTGCTCACCGGCGTCGAGATCCTCGTGATCGACGAGGCCGACCGCATGCTCGACATGGGTTTCATCCCCGATATCGAGCGGATCTGCTCGCTGCTGCCGCCGAGCCGCCAGACGCTGTTTTTCTCGGCGACCATGCCCAAGGAGATCCAGCGCCTGGTCGAGCGCTTCCTGAAGGACCCCGAGAAGGTGGAGGTGACGCCACAGGCGTCAGCCGCGCCTTCGATCACTCAGCGCTTCCGCTTCACCTCCTGGGACGCCAAGCAGAAACGCGAGGTCCTGCGCGATTGGATCAAGACCGAAGAGGTCAAGAACGCCATCATCTTCTGCAATCGCAAGAAGGATGTCGATATCCTCTACAAATCGCTGATGAAGCACGGCCTCAATGCGGGCTGCCTGCACGGCGACATGGATCAGATGAGCCGCACGTCGACGCTCGATCGCTTCCGCGCCGGCGAGGTGGCGCTGCTGTGCGCAAGCGATGTGGCTGCCCGCGGCCTCGACATTCCCGACGTCAGTCACGTCTTCAACTACGACGTGCCGATCGTCGCTGAAGACTACATCCACCGCATCGGCCGCACCGGCCGGGCAGGAAAAAAGGGTTTTTCGGCAACCCTCGTCACCGATGACGACATGCGCACGGTGCGCGAGATCGAGAAGATGTTGAAGGGCCCGCTCGAGTGGGTCGGCGATCCCCCTCCCGAGGATGCCGGCAGCAAGACCGGCCGGCGCAGCCGTAGCAGTCCGCTCGGCGAAGGGCTCGAGCGACGCGGCGGTCGCGAGCGTGGAGGGCGCGGCGGACGTGGACGCTCCGGCAGCGGACCCGAGCGCGGCAACCGGCCTGAGGCGCCGATCGAGCGGATGCCAGCTGCGGCGATGCCCGCTGAGCTGCCCGTGGCGGCTGCGGCCGAGCAGCCGGCCGCGGATCGCCCGCGGCGGCATGAATCTCGCCCACCCCGCCAGCGCGAGCCTCGGCCCGCGGGTCCCAGCACCGAGGCCGCAACACTCGAGCGCGAGCGTCCGCCGCGCCAGCGTGACAACGAGCGCGGCAAACCATCCAGCCGCCGCGAGCACCAGCCGCGCGAGGACAATCGCAACCGGGAGGAGAGCGGCGCGAAAGTAGTCGGCCTGGGCGATCACATGCCGGACTTTTTGAAGCGCACCGTACGATCCGGCAACGGCGAGAAATAGGCGCGCGGCTCCCCTCCACCTATCCCCGCCGTGCCTTCGCCTTTACGACGGCCTCGCGATAGACGACGAAGATGCCGCTCGTTGCAATGATCAGGCCGCCGATGATCGTGGTCGCGGTCAAGGGCTCGCCCCAGATCACGAGGCCCATGATGGCCGCGTGGATGAAGACCGAGTACTCGAACGGCGCGAGCGTGGCAGCTTGCGCATAGCGGAACGCGACCGTCATCGCATACTGCGCGACGCCCGAGAGCAACCCCAGCAATGCCAGCAGCGCGAAATCGGCGGGTGTAGGCGTTCGCCAGCCGAACAGCGCAACCCAGACCACCGCGACCACCACCGACAGCAGGTGATAGTAGACGACGATCGCGATCGAGGCTTCAGTCCGGCTGAGCTTGCGCAGCCAGATCGTCACGATCGCACTGGTGACTGCGGACGCAGCCGCCGCCACGGCCCCGAGCTGCAGGCCCGGCCCGACCGGTCGCATCAGGATCGCGACCCCGACGAGCCCCGTCACCACGGCGGCCCAGCGCCGCCAGCCGACCCGCTCCATCAGCAACGGCCCCGACAGTGCGGCGACGAGCAGCGGAGCCGAGAAGAAAATCATGGTCGCATCCGCCAGCGGAATGACCGTCAGCGCATAGTAGAAAAGCCCCATCGAGGTGAGGCCGCAGCCAGCGCGGATCAGGTGATCGCGCGGGCGCGCGGTCTTGAGCGCAGCCAGCCCGCCATTGGGCACCAGCATGAACGCGATCGGCACGAAGGCGAACAGGCTGCGAAAGAGGATGATCTCGCCGAGCGGGTAGTCGCCACCCAGCCACTTCACCAGCGCGCTCATGACCGCCATCAGGAAGAGGCTGCCCAGATAGAGCAGAGCCCCACTGAGCGGGCGCTCCTCGTGGCCGATAGCGGGTGCCGTGGCCGTCACGCCCGGGCGTCCTCGATGAAGCCCATGAAGATTGCGATCGTGAGCGCACCGAGATAGCTCGTGAGGCCGGTCGCGACATCGAGCGTCGGGTTGACCTCGACGAAATCGAAGCCCGCCACCCGTGTCCGCCCCGCTATCGCGGCCAGGGTGTCGCGCAGCTCCTCGAAGCTGAACCCACCGGGCTCGGCCGAGACACAGCCCGGCACCAGCGCCATATCGTAGGCATCGACATCGATGCTGACATAGCAGGCCTCGCCCTTGGGGATGTGCGCGAGCGCGGCCGCGATCCCGTCCTTGCGCAATTGCGGCATGGTGACGATCCGGCTACCGGCCTTGCGGGCGTCCTGGGAATTGCTGCGCTGGTCGCGCCAGCTCCTGATGCCGATCTGCGTGAGGCTTTTCACCTGGGGCAGCCCGTGCAGATGCCGGAACGCCTGGCCATTCGTGTAGGTCATGCCATGGACGATGGGACCATAGTCGAGATGGGCATCGAGTTGCACCACATGCACACCCGCCTCGAAGGCCCGCAAGACCGGGAATGTGATCGTATGGTCGCCGCCGATCACGACTGGCATGGCGCCACGGCCGATGATGGTGCCAACGTCGCGGGTGAGGTTGGCCATGGTGAGATCGGCGCGGCTCGGCAGCACATCGACGTCGCCCGCATCCGCCAAGCGGCCTCGGGCGAGCAGATCCCCGAGATAGGATTTGTCGTTCTCGATGTCATAGAGGCCCGACGTTCCCAACCGCAGGGAATGCTCGCGGATGACACGAGGCGCAAAGCGCGAGCCGGGCGCGAAGGGCGAGCCTTCGTCGAACGGGACACCCAGGATCGCCATATCGGCATCGAGGCTCCCGAGGTCGGGGCAGTGGGGTGCGCGCATGAACGTCGCGATCCCGGTGAAGGCGCGGTTGGCGCGGCTGGAAGGCATGATCTCGCCCATGGGGTTGCTCGTCCTTGTCGCAATCCAAAGCTTGCGATCCGAGGATAGCGCGGTCCAGACAACGCTGTCAGGCCGGAACTGCAACCCTCATCCGCGAAGCCTTCCCGGCGACAATCGTTTCCCGCTATCATGACGCCGGTCGAGGGGCTGAGATGACGGTATTATTCGCAGGTTCGTTCTGGCAGCGGTTGAGGCTCGCCTCGGGCCTGACGCTGTTTGCGTTCGCGGCGACCCACTTCCTCAATCATGCGCTGGGGCTGGTCTCGCTCGAGACGATGGAAGCGGCACACGAGCTTCGCACCGCCGTCACCCGCTCGCTGCCGGGCAGCGTTATCCTGCTCGGAGCGCTCGCGATCCATGTTGGGCTCGCATTGCTGCGGATTGCTCAGCGCTCGACCGTGCGGATGCCGCCCTGGGAAGGGTTTCAGATCCTCTCGGGCATCGCCATCCCGCTGTTGCTCATTCCCCATATCGTTGCCACGCGCGTCGCCTGGACCTTCTTCGGCGTCGACGACGGCTATGCTTACGAGCTGATCTTTCTCTGGCCCGGCAAGGCGCTCGAGCAATCGGCGCTGCTGGTGCTGGTCTGGGTGCACGGCTGCATCGGCATGCATTTCTGGCTGCGCCTGTCGAGCTGGTATCCGCGCTGGCAGAACGTGCTGCTGGCCCTTGCGGTGGCTGTGCCGATCCTTGCGCTCGCTGGTTTCGTGACCGCGGGCCGGGAGGTGGCCGGCCTCGCTTTCGACGACGAGGGCCTGGCCGAGTTGAAGGCATCGAGCCACTGGCCATCGGAGGGCGACATCGCCAAGCTTATCGCCATCATCACCTGGACTCGGATCGGGTTTGCAGCGCTGCTGGTTGCCGCGGGGCTTTCGCTGTTCGGGCAGGCGATCATGGAATTCTTCCGCCGGCAGTTCGAAGTAGCCTATTCGGCAGGCCCGACCGTGCATGCGCCGGAGGGACCGACATTGCTCGAGATCAGCCGCATGCGCAGCGTCCCTCATGCCTCCGTCTGCGGCGGGCGCGCGCGCTGCTCGACCTGCCGCGTGCGTGTCGAGCAGGGTCTCGAGCTGCTGGCTCCCGCCGGGCTCGCCGAGCGGCGGACCCTCGAGAGGATCTCGGCCGCTCCCGACGTGCGCCTCGCCTGTCAGATCCGACCGCGAGACGACATCAAGATCTCGCGCCTCGTAAAATCCGGCGAGATGCGCTTGCGCAAGCTGCTGCGGGGATCGGGCGACGCGCACGGGGCGGAGCGCACGCTCGCTGTCATGTTCCTCGACATCCGCGGCTTCACCAGCCTCAGTCAAGCGAAGCTCCCCTATGACGTCGTCTTCATCTTGAACCGGCTGTTCGACTTCATCGGCCGCGAGATCGAGGCCGAGCGCGGCTGGATCGACAAATATCTGGGCGACGGGCTGATGGCGGTGTTCGGCCGCGAGCTCGGGCCCGAGGAGGGATGCCGGCAGGCGCTGCGGGCGGCACGGCGCATCGACCTCGTGCTCGACCGGGCCAACGATGAGCTGGCGAGCGAGCTCGGCGGGGTGCCGGTGCAGGTCGGGATCGGCCTGCATGTGGGGCCGATGGTGATCGGCGAGATCGGCTATCGCGACACCGCGGCCATGACCGTGATCGGTCGCACCGTCAATGCCTCGGCGCGGTTGGAGGCGATGACCAAAGAAGAAGGCTGCCAGTTGATCGCCTCTGCCCAACTGATGCTGCTCGCGGGCGCCCGCATCGAGCGGTTCGTGGCCAAGTCGGCCAAGGTGCGCGGTCTCGACGAGCCGCTCGACGTGGTGCTGGTGCCGCGGGCTCGCGATTTGCCGGACCAGATATTGGCGCCGGCCGTCGCGACCGGTCGAGCCGCCGGCGAGGGTGACGCACGGCACTGATGCGCGCGTCAAGGCAGCACCGTGCACCAGCCGCGGTACTGCGCGACGACGGGCTCGCCGATCACCGCCAGATGGCGTGAATGGACGGCCGCGAAAGCCCCGCTCGCATCCTTGGCCTCATAAATCGTGGTGATGACGAGATAGCCTTCGACCGCCACCTCGATGAAGTGGCGCGCACCCAGCGCCTGCACGACCTTCAAGCTCGACGAGCCGTTCCCGGTCTCGAGGCGGGCAGTCTCGGCTTGCGGCCTCACGTCGACGATGCGAAAGCCGAGCGGCTTCACATCCGCGCGCACGAACGCGCCGTTCTCATAGCTGTGGGTGGTGCCGTCCACGAACTGGCAGTCATAGCCGACGTTTTCGCCCGCAAGCGCCGGGTTGGCCATCAGCAGCGCCACTGCTGGGGCCGTCGCGAGCAGCAGACCCTTGATCACGCGGAGGAAAGAGGACATCGGCATCGGGGAACCTTTGGAAAAACGGAGACGGGAAGGGGCATGCCAGCATTATCCAGGACTGCGGCAATCGGGCGGCGGGCTTGCGATCACAAGCCCTTCACTCGAACGTGAAGGATCTGACTCGGGGATAACGCGTCCTTGATTGTACAGCCGTGACAGACGCTTGCTAGGCATGCGGCTGTGAAGACCAAAACGGAGGTTACCCTATGAAGCTTTCGAAGAAAACTGGTGCCATCCTCGCCGCCACCGCCGCCGCCATGATCCTCGGTGGCACGATCGCTCCGCTCACGGCTTCGGCCGAGGCGTCTTCCCAGGGCCATTGCATGGGCGTCAACGCCTGCAAGGGCAACTCGTCCTGCAAGACCGCCAGCTCTTCCTGCAAGGGCCAGAACGCCTGCAAGGGCCAGGGCTTCGTCGATCTGACCGAGGGTCAGTGCACGCAGCTCGGCGGCAAGTTCGAGAAGATCTGATTTCTTCTCCACATCAGCGCGCCCGCCGGGGCAACCGGCGGGCGTACTCCAAGCATCAGCTCGTCATCGAAGAATTGCAACGGAGTTGTGTGCCATGAGATTGTCGATCCGGTCGCGTGGCGCGATGCTGGCCCTGGCGGCAGCCACGTTTGCGATGTCGAATGTGGCAGTGAGCGCACCGGCTGCCGCGGCGGAAGCAAAGGTTCAGTGCTACGGCATCAACGAGTGCAAGGGCCACGGCAGCAACACCTGCAAGGGTCTAGGCGTGCTCAAAGTGACGCGCGCGAAATGCCTGGCGGCCGGTGGTAAGATCGTTGGTTGATGGTGGTGGGTGCGCGCTCCTGGCCGTTGCAAGCAGCTGACAGCGTGCAACACCCAATTCCAGCGCCACGACGGAGCCAGACATGATGAAGCAATCAACCACTCGCCCGCCCTATCTGGGCTTCGGTTTGGGGCTGAGGGCTCAGCACTATTCCGACATTCTCGAAGGCAATCCGCCGATCGACTGGTTCGAGGCGATCTCCGAGAACTACATGATCGATGGCGGCAAGCCGCTCGCCATGCTGGAGCGCGTGCGCGAGCGCTTCCCGATCGTGCTGCACGGCGTCTCGCTGTCGATCGCCTCGACCGCCCCCCTCGACCTCGACTATCTGAAACGGCTGCGGGGGCTCGCCGAACGCTTCGAGCCCAAATGGGTCTCCGACCATCTGTGCTGGACCGGCGTGCACGGCGTCAATCTGCATGACTTGCTGCCCTTCCCCTATACACGGGAGGCCCTCGATCACGTGTGCGAGCGGGTCGATCGTGTGCAGGAGGTGCTCGGGCGCAGAATTGCGCTCGAGAACGTCTCCACCTATGTGACCTTCCACGGCTCGGAGATGCCCGAATGGGAGTTCATCGCCGAGATGTCGCGCCGCACCGGCTGCTGGCTGATCTTCGATGTGAACAATGTCTATGTGAGCGCCTTCAATCATGAATTCTCGGCTGAGGAATTCATCGACGGCATCCCGGCCGATCGGGTGATTCAGTTCCACCTCGCCGGTCATGAGCACAACCTGACCCATATCATCGACACCCACGACCACGACGTGGTCGAGGAGGTCTGGGATCTCTATCGCGCCGCCTTGCGCCGCTTCGGGCAGGTCTCGACCATGATCGAGCGCGACGATCATATTCCCCCGCTCGCCGATCTGGTGGCCGAGCTCGGCGTGGCGCGCGCAATCGCGGACGAGGTGCTGGCGAAAGGCGCTCTGCCAGCCGCCGCCGAATGAGCCGCACCCGCAAGCGGCGGTTGCCCGCGCCGGGCTTTGCCGAGATGCAGGCGCTGTTCCAGCGCGCCATCGTCGAGGGCGACGAGACGATCCTCGAGCAGTTGAACGACAGCTCCAAGGAAGTGCGGGCGACGCTGTTCGGCGTCTACCGCAACGCCTATGTCGGCCGGCTCGTCGATGTGCTCCGGCATGACTACGAGCGGCTTGCGCGCTATCTGGCCGCGGCGGAGTTCGAGGAATTGGGGCGCGCCTATGTGCGAGCACACCCCTCCGACCATCCCAATGCGCGCTGGTTCGGGCGCCACCTTCCGACTTACCTCACCAGCACCACGGCTCATCGGGAAGCACCCGAGCTTGCCGACCTCGCGCTCCTCGAGAAGACGCTTGCAGACGTGTTCGATGCCGCTGACGGAGTGCACCTGACTCTCGCCGACCTCGCCGGGTTGACACCCGAGGATTGGCCCGGCGTGGTGTTCTCCCCGCATCCCGCGGCCCGCCGCATCGATATCGCGACCAACGCGGTGGCGCTCTGGAAGGCGCTCGCCGAGGATGCCGATCCGGCCGAGCGGCCCCCGGCGGCGCGCCTTGCCGAGCCCGAGCGGCTGATTGCCTGGCGGCCCGAGTTGACGCCGCGCTTCCGCCCGATGTCCTACGAGGAAGCGATGATGTGGGACGAGATGGCAAAGGGGCTCGATTTCGGCGGCTTGTGCGAGATGGTCGCGACCTATGGCGGGGAGGACGACGCACCAATCCGGGCGGGCGGCTATTTGAAGCTGTGGATCGAGGCCGGCATGCTGGCGGGGCCCGAGGACG
The DNA here is from genome assembly GCA_031403055.1 of Hyphomicrobiaceae bacterium. Lineage (GTDB taxonomy): Bacteria > Pseudomonadota > Alphaproteobacteria > Rhizobiales > Hyphomicrobiaceae > JANNSW01. Next base: position 16,299 of record JANNSW010000187.1, read on the forward strand.
CCTGAGAACGCCTCGCGCAGAGGATTTGCCATGTGGCGCGCCTGTCATTTCGCTCGCAGCGGAGCTGGGGTATAAGGTTCCCACGCTGGCTGGGCCACCAGCAACGAGCCACTTCGCCAACCCCCTACAACGGAGCATGCGGTATGCGCCTCGCTCTCATCACCACCCTCGCGATTGGACTTGCCGCGACATTGCCGGATCAGCCGCCCGCCTCGGCCGACGACAATCAACGCTGGACCGACTGCAAACAGACGGCTGACAACACCAAGAAAATCGAAGCCTGCGCAGGGCTGATCAGCTCGGGTCTTGCCGACAAGCTGAAGGCCGATGCGCTGTATTTCCGGGGTAACGGCTACCTCGCGATCGAGGATGCGGACAAGGCGCTCGCAGACTTCACCGCTTGCAACAGTTTGCTTCCCAACGACGCCTATTGCCTCGGTGATATCGGCCGGGCCTATAGCAAGAAACGCGACTTTACCAAGGCGGTCGAGTTCTATGAAAAATCGGTCGCCGCCGACAAGAAGATCAACTACGTCTGGGCCAGCATGGGCGGAGCGCTCAATGAGCTCGGCAACTACGACAAGGCGCTCGAGGCGCTCGGCAGCGCGATCGCGCTCGATCCCAAGGATGCCTGGTCCTATAGCAAGCGCGGCGATGTCTGGACCAACAAGGATGCCTACGACAAGGCGATCAGCGACTACAATCGTGCGATCCTGATCGATCCCAAGGATCATGTGGTGCTCAGCTCGCGCGCCTTTGCACGTGTCTCGATCGGCAAGATCAAGGAGGCAATCGCAGACCTCGACAAGGTCCAGGCGATGAAACCCGACTACGCCTATGGGCATGCCCTGCGCGGCCGGATCGAGAACGACAACAGCGAATGGGCCGCCGCCAAGGTAGAGCTCGACAAGGCGATAACGCTCGATCCCAAGGCCGGTTGGTACTACCTCCAGCGTGGCCGCGCGGGTATTGCCCTGAAAGAGTTCGAGCCGGCCAGGGCCGACATCGACAAGGCGATCGAGTTGGTCGGCGATCCCTATATCGAGGCCTACTTCTACCTGGGTCAATTGCACGAGGCGACCGGCAAGCTCGAGGACGCCAGCGCCGCCTACCACAAGGCACTCGACGCCAGCGCCACCTATCAGACGGCCAAGGATTTCCAGGCCAAGGCGCTCGATCGACTGGCCGAGCTGGGCGGATAGCAGAGGCTGGGCTGGCGGAGGCTCGCTTGAGTCATGCGTCGAAGTGGAAGAAGATGTTGCTCGTGGTGCTCGATCCCTTACGGCGGTCGTACGATGCTCGGTCGATTGTTGGTGCTTACCGGCCTGCTGATGGCCA